>CAINVS010000505.1 GCA_903854205.1 uncultured Bacteroidota bacterium
CTAAATATACAACAAAAAAATCTAACAAACACTATATTTGCTAGATTTTTTTAAAAAACTACGTATTTTTATAAGAGTTATGGGTTAAGACAAATATTGGATGAAAATTCATCTTGTATGAATCCTTATTCAACAAAAAAAGCAGCCATTTGGCTGCTATTTTTGTTAGGAACCTATTAGGAATTCCATTATTTCATAATTATCAATTTTTCTGTTCTGCTTTTTGTGCCGGAATCCATACGGACAAAATAACTGCCGTTAGGCCAATCAACAGTTGAAAATTCAAACATGGTATTTCCCGTCAATTGTATTGTTTTTACCAGTTGCCCGAGCTGATTGAAGATACTCAGATTTAGGTTTTCAGTGCTATTAAAATCTTTAACAATCAGATTGACCTCAGTTGAAGCAGGATTTGGATATAAAATAACCTGAAACTGATCTTTTTCAATGAATTCAGTAGCAATCGCCGGATTGTAAACACAGCCCGCACCGCCTTTTAATTCGCAATATCTTTTGGAAAATTCCTGTAAATACCAATTGGCAATTTCCGCATCGTGAATAATCAAAGTATTTTCATCATTCACACTTTCTGCTGCTGTAGACCAGTTGTGCGAACCGGTAACCACCATAGGATCGGAACTTGGTGTGTTTGCGTCAATAATACCGTATTTATGGTGAATGTCAAAAGCCGGAGTATGTGCAAGAATTTCTACACCAGCGGCTAATAGTCCGGTGTACTCAGTACCCTGATCACCTGTGCTTTCAACAACACCGGCTACCGTTTCACCTGAATTAAAACGGTTTATAATTGCAGCGCCCAATTCATCTTTTGTTATGGTAAGCAAAGCAAATTCCAAATCTCCGCCGGCACTGAGCACCGCACGTTCTATCTGTTCAGTTACTCTGTCGGAAGGGGAAAAGTAAGATTCCACCAATTTGCCGCCTATAACAAATAAGTGAGGGGTGTTATCCGTTTTTTGAGAACCTGCTTTAGATAAAACAGCGTTTGAACTAGATCCCGAAGATCCCCAAATTTCTTCAAACTCAACCACATAAGCCTTTGCCAAAGACTGATCCTGAATTAATACTACATTATTATAATCATCATTTATATTCCCTGAGGTCCAGTTCATGGAACCTGTCCAGACATAACTTTTGTTAACACTGTCAGGATCTGTCACCATAAATTTATTGTGCATCAGATCTAATGTATTGACATATAGCACAGGAAAAAGTGCAGAAGAAAGTGCTGTATTGGAGGTCCCGTCATCAGCCACATAACGAACTCTTACTCCGCGATTGTGTGCATTGTTAAGCGCTGTTACTATTGCTGATGTATTATTGTTGTAAATTGCACAGTCAATTTTTGTTTTTGCACTGTCAATTCTTTTAATCAGTTCGGCCTGAATTGCAGCGGGTGAGTTGCTTATGTGCGGAAATGTACCGCTTGATACGGAATTGTCTACAGAATGATTGAAAAATACCTTTATCAGTCCTGTAGAATTGGAAGCGGTGCTGTAATAATAAGTTTTTGTTGATTGTACAGTATCCGGTCCGCTGACAGCTGCGGGACGGACATAATAAAATGTTGCCGGACTGAGTCCTGACATGTTTACAGAATGTGTCATTGTATTCTGACCATTGCCCAGGTAACCCAGTTCCAAAGAAGGTGTCAAACCATATCTGACAAGTGTCTGTACTGTTGAGTTTGTCGAAAAACTCACAGTAAAACCACTATTGCTGATGTTACTCTGCATTGGATTTCCAAAAATGACAAATTGAGCAAAAAGGGGAAAATGAAGGAGGATAAAGGCAATGAGTAGAATTGAAATTCTCATATAAATCGTTTTTGTAGTTTCAAAAATTCAACACAGATAGAGGTTGCCAAATCATTCATATCCTATAATCTGCTAATTAATGCTAAAGATAACACTGTTGAAGTGATTTTCAAAAGTTTGTTTGAATTAGATTCTCTTATAATCTGCCTTTAGGTTATCAAAAAATTTAACCGCAAAGTTCGCTAAGGCATACGCAAAGTTTGCAAAGATCTACTTGGTGTATTTTTTAAGATTTCAAGAACTGTGAAGTAAAAAAGCAAAAGGCAAAGGAAAGACTATAGTCTTCCCTCTACCTTCTACTCTTTACCCTCTACCCAATTCTAAAACTTCAATTCCAATCCGATCATAAAATTAATACCCGCCTGAGGATATAAACCGATCATGTTGTAATAATCGGCATTGTCCAAACCGGTATAAGGATCGTCCGGACGTGGGTCATAGCCTGTTGAACGGAAACGGTAAACCCAGGCATTGTTTGCATAAAGTGCATTGCCAAAATTTTTGAGCATGAAGTTTAAACTCAATTCCTGAAGCAATGTTTTTTGCAGCTGATATCTGATTCGGAGGTCATTTACCCAATATCCCGGCAGAGAACGAGTATCATTCTGACTGTTATCAATATACTGTTTGCCAACATATTTACTGATCCAAGCGGCATTGAGCACCTGTTTTTTATCCTTATCGGCGCCAAATGACTTATTTATAATATCGTAACTCAATTCAGAACCGGCAATTATTGACGGTGAAAAGGCAATGTCAGTATTGGTATAGGCTATTGCTTCCTGACCCCAAGTATCCCAATTATCCACATACTCGGTAAAAGCTGTGATTTTGTTTTGGCTGAAAGTAGTATTCACCGCCCATTTTAATCCTTTTATAGGGACCCAGGCTGCCTGCAGTTCCAAACCAGCTCTGTAACTTTCCGGCACATTGGTACGCATGTAAGCGCCAACATCGTTAAGCTGTCCGTTGATTACCAGCTGATTGTAATAATACATAAAATAGGCATTGGCCTCCAATGCTATGTTTGAGCGTTTGAAGCTGTAACCCATTTCTACATCATAAAGTCTTTCCGATTTTGGACGGCTTTCAGGTGTCGATTCTGTATAATCATTGCGGTTTGGCTCCTTATTGCCCATTGCCAGAGATAGGAAAAGTTTCTGATTATCAGCCGGAAAGTATACTGCTCCAAGCTTTGGATTAAAGAAATTGAGCACTGCTGTCTGAGTTACATTTTCCAATGAACTGTTATATCCCAAGAAATTGTATCTGATAAATCTGTGCTGCAAATCTGCATACAGATTCAGACTTTTCAGCAATCTGTAATTCGCTTTCAGGTAGGTACTTCCATCAAGCTTGTCCGCATTATTTCTGTAATATTCATGGCCCAATTCCGAATTGCCTGCATTTCTGGCCCAAATGACTTCACCGAAATGTGCACCGCTATAGTTATTCCATGCTCCGCCCAGACTTATGTTGAGTTTGGTATCGTCACTGTTATAATGCAATCCGTAAACAACGCCGTAAAAATGATTATCGAGCCAACGGCGGCGGATAAGATCTGACTCCGTTTGAAGGCTGTCAGACGTAACAATACTGTAATCCGCCAAGGTTTCCTCATTTTTATACTGTTCGTAATAGCCGAAACCACGGGTGTAATGCAGGGAGCTGTTCCAGGAAAATCCTTTGCCAATCAGTTGATTCCAATGCAGCTGATAATGAGTCTGATTGTAATTGTCAACTTCGTTTTTATAGGTATATGGATTGTAAGTTCTGTTTGTGTCAATGTATTGCAGGGGTACTCCGCCCCAGGACTGATAAGTGTTCTCATGACCTGAAAATACATTGGCCATCAATAATGTTTTGTCACTGGAATAGGCACCGCTCAAATAATAGGAGCGAAGCATCGATTTGGATCTGTCTATAAATCCGTCAGAAGAAATCTGAGAAAGCCGCCCTTCAAAACTCCAATGTTTTTTGATGAGTCCGGAACCCAGTTGCAGACTGTGTTTTCTGGAATTGAAACTGCCAAAACTGTTGCTGAGAATGGCAAAAGGTTGAACTTCTATTTTATTGGTCTGCATATTAATACTTGCCCCAAAAGCCCCGGCGCCATTGGTAGAAGTTCCTACGCCGCGCTGAATTTGGATATTATCGACAGAACTGGCAAAATCCGGCATGTTTACCCACCAAACTCCCTGAGATTCAGAATCATTGATCGGCACACCGTTAATTGTAACATTAATACGGGTAGGATCACTGCCTCGGATGCGTATTCCTGTGTAACCTATGCCCGCGCCCGCATCTGAGGTTACAACTACCGATGGCGTCTGATCAAGCAGATAGGGCAGATCCTGTCCAAGATTATTTTTGGCAATATCTTCTTTGCTGACATTGTTGTAACTGAAAGGGTCTTTGGCACCAGCACGGGAAGATACAATCGATAATTCAGTAGTAGTCAGATAAGACTCAACCATGATCATGACGAGCGCTATTTTGACAAAACCGTTCATGTTTAGCTTTATTTGCGATCTTTCCATGCCGATGTAGTTTAATTCCAGGGCATGTTCACCGGAAGGAACATCGGTAAAAACGAATTTTCCATCTTTGTCAGAAACCGTATTCATTTCGGTATTCAGAATTTGAATACTGACGCCGACCAAAATTTCTCCCGAGGAAGATTTTACAATCCCCTCAATACTTTGGGCAGAAATGCCCATCGATGCTATCAGAAAGACAGCAAAAACCGATAATAACTGTTTTAAAAACATAATAATTTTTTTGGGGTTGCGTGAACTAACCCTTGGGTAGGCAGTTCGACAAAATAAATTGCAACGAAACCCTTGCTCAAAAGAGCCGAAATGCTTAATTCAATTGCTGCATGCATTCAGCATTAAATGAAGACAAATGGCACTTTTGTAGCGCATTTTCCCTTCCCGGCATTATCCGGGCAGGTTCAATGGGTGTAATCTCAGCCTGTTACTTGTAAATACAGTAAACGTTGGCACCCCAAACGAGAGATATTGTTATAAACAACAGTGCAAAAGTAGGAAAGGTTTTATCAGATACAAATACATCGGCAAATTTTATTTTGTATTAATTTAGTTAATTTTTGTTAGAAACAAAACAAAGAGCATAACTGCCGCATTTAAACAGCCTCATCTTTTTAATTTTTGTACGGCACACTCTTTGCCTATTATGCACTAAAAATAATAGTAAATAATACTAATAATAGTACTTTTGCCATCAAGTAAGGGTAGTGTTAAAAAAAACTTTTTTATCTTGTCATATAAAGCTGTCAGAATGTCTTGATATATGACAATATTTACATGAAATCTCAAAATATAAAAAATAAACATGCAAAGTAGAAAAGATCGCCTCGGGCATGAAGAAATAGAAGTACTCCCAATGTTTTCAATGGATTCGGCTGAAGAAGAAAAAATGCGAAATGAGGAATACGAAGAAATTCTTCCAGTGTTGGCATTGAAAAATATGGTGCTGTTACCTGGAATTATTCTGCCGGTTACTGTCGGTCGCGATAAATCAATAGCTGCAGTCACAGCTGCTTATAAAACAGATAAAATACTGGCAGTTGTTGCGCAGCGTCAGTCAGATGTTGAAGAGCCCGGACTTTCTGATCTTTATGAAACAGGTGTTGTGGCAAAAATTGTCAAACTGATTAAAATGCAGGATGGCACATCTACTGTTATTCTTCAGGGAAGACGCCGATTTAAATTGTCTGAATTGACTACCTTAGAACCCTTCTTAAAGTCAAAAATTGAACTTTTAGAGGATCTTTTACCGGAAAATACTGCTGAATTTGCTGCTATGGCCTCTTCCATGAAAGATATGGCAGAGCAGATTGTTGATCTTTCACCGCATCTGCCAAAAGATGCCGTAAATGTATTGAACGGTATTAATAATAATAATTTTCTGATGCATTTTGTAGCCTCTAATTTAAATATTGAGGTGACCGAAAAGCAGCAGATCATTGAAACAGATAGCTTGGCAGAGCGTATGGAACTGGTATTGCGACTCATGTCCAGTGAGATTGCCATGCTGGAATTGAAGGGACAGATTGAGGATAAAGTGCGGGGTGATATGGAAAAACAGCAACGCGACTATATTCTGAATCAGCAGATGCGGGTCATTCAGGAGGAATTGGGCGACAATCCCCAACAGGAAGACATTGATGAACTGACTAAGAGAGCCGCTGAGAAAAATTGGCCAAAACATGCCAAAGACAAATTTGAACGTGAATTGAAGAAATTTCAGCGTATGAATCCGATGGTTCCGGAGTATTCCATTACAATGAACTATTTGGAAATGATGTTGGATCTGCCATGGGAAGAATATACGGTTGATAATTTCGACCTGGATCTTGCCGAACAGATTCTGAGTGAAGATCATTTTGGTTTGGATAAGGTTAAAGACCGCATTTTGGAATATCTGGCAGTCTTGAAATTGCGTCAGGATATGAAAGCGCCGATTCTTTGTCTGGTCGGCCCTCCGGGTGTAGGTAAAACCTCACTTGGTCGCTCCATAGCTAAGGCTTTGGGCCGTCAGTATATTCGCATGTCATTGGGCGGTCTGCACGATGAAGCTGAACTGCGCGGACATCGAAAAACTTATATCGGAGCAATGCCGGGCCGTATTTTGCAGTCGGTAAAAAAAGCAGCTGCCTCCAATCCCGTCTTTATCTTGGACGAAATTGATAAAATGGGCAACAGTTTCCGTGGAGATCCATCTTCGGCCCTTTTGGAAATTTTGGATCCTGAGCAGAACAGCAGTTTTTACGACAATTATCTTGAATTGGAATATGACCTTTCCAAAGTACTTTTTATTGCCACTTCAAATTCTTTGAACAATGTTCAACCGGCACTTTTGGACCGTATGGAAATCATTGAAGTCTCAGGTTACTCCGTTGAAGAAAAAATTGAAATTGCCAAAAGACACCTGATTCCAAAACAGCTCAAAGAACATGGCTTGAGCGAGGCACATTTCAGTATTGAAGAAGATGCACTTTTGGGTTTGGTACGCGATTATACCCGCGAATCCGGCGTACGTTCATTGGAACGGGAAGTTGCCCGACTCATGCGCTTTGTAGCCAAAAAGGTAGCTATGAATGAAAATTTCACTGCTGTTATCAAAGCCGATGAATTGGAATCAATTCTCGGTGCCAAAAAAGTGGTGATGGATATGTATGAAGAAGAACAGGGTGCAGGTGTAGCGGTCGGTCTGGCCTGGACACAGGTAGGCGGTGATATTTTATTTATTGAGGTCAGTCTGAGTAAAGGAAAGGGAAAAGTAACGCTGACCGGCAGTCTGGGAGATGTGATGAAAGAATCTGCTTCTGCTGCTCTCAGTTATCTACGCGCCAATTGCGACAGACTGAATATTCCTATTGAGCGTTTTGATGAAACTGATGTTCACATACATGTACCTGCGGGCGGCATTCCAAAAGACGGACCTTCGGCCGGAATTACATTGTTAAGCGCTTTGGCTTCTGCCTTTACGGGTAAACCGCTTCGTCCTTTTACTGCTATGACAGGAGAAATTACCCTTCGCGGCAGAGTGCTCCGTGTAGGCGGTATCAAGGAAAAACTCTTGGCTGCAAAACGTGCAGGTATTAAAGACATCTTGCTTTGTGTAGACAATAAACAGGATGTTGATGAAATCAATGATGAATATCTGGTAGGTTTGAATTTCCATTATGTGCATAGAATGGATGAGGTTTTGCATTTTGTATTAAAATAAAATCAAGTACAAAGTATCATGTATCAAGTATCAGGATTTTTTGTACTTGATACCTGATACCAAATACCTGATACAATTCAATAAATATGAACGTAGTAATAACAGGCGCAACCAAAGGCATGGGCCGTGCAATGGCAGAACTTTTTGCCGCCAAAGGCGCCAATTTGGCCATCTGTGCCAGAACTCAGGAAGATATTAATAATCTTAGGTTGGAACTCAGTAATATCAATTCTGAAGTTGAAATATTGGGTCAAGCAGCTGATATGTCTAAAAAAGCATCGGTAAAGGAATTTGCAGATTTTATAAAAGAAAGCTGGGATAGGGTAGATGTGCTCATCAATAATGCCGGAGTTTTTATTCCCTGTGAATTGGCCAATCCTGAAAATGATTCGGCTTTTGAAATGATGATGGATACCAATCTGTATTCGGCCTATTACATGACTCAGGAACTTTTGCCATTGATGTTGCCAAATAAATCGGGACATATTTTTAATATCTGTTCCATAGCCAGTTTCATGCCCTATGGAGCTTATGCAGTATCGAAACATGCCATGCTGGGCTTTTCAAAAGTGCTTCGCGAGGAGATGAAAACCAAAGGCATACGTGTGACTGCAGTAATGCCCGGCGCCACAAGAACAGCTTCTTGGGATGGCACCAATCTTCCTGATGAACGGTTTATGAAATCTGAAGATGTGGCTGAAGCAGTTTGGGGTTGTTATAAGCTCAGCCCATTTACTGTTGTTGAAGAGCTGATTTTGAGACCGCAATTGGGGGATATTTAAATTTAATTTGAAAATTTGAGGAACCGAACGAAGTGAGCTCTGCGCAGCGATTTTAAAATGATTAAAAAAATATGTATTATTTATTTTAAATATTGATTTGTAACATATTACATGTGTAATATTTAGCTGACAATACTTCTTTTTTGCATTTATCTTTTATCTTTTATCTTTATTATGAAAAGTCTTCACCACAGCGGCAGTCCCATTGCTTTCGGGCGTTATGAAGGACTTATTGAACAACCATCCACCAAAATTTGGGACGGAAACGGAGGGCTTTTAAGTGCACGCCGTACTAAAAGAAAAACCTGGTTATTTATTGGTGCAGGCAATCCTGAATTGTTTATCGGATTTGCTATTGTCGATGCTGGGTTGGTTTCAAAGGCATTTGCCTATATTTACGATCTGAAAAATAATGTTCTTACAGAAGACAGTATTACTGTTCCCTTGGGTTTTGGAAAAGATTTTGACCCGAATTTACTTTCGAATTGGAAACTTAAAAATTTCAGTATCAGCACGGAAGGAAATATTATGACCTGTGCATACAAAGGGGCTATATTCGCTTTGAAGTTGGAAGTATCTTTAAACGACAACGGACTTAGTTTTATGTGTCCATCTAAAGGAGATCGTTTATTCCACTATACCTATAAAAATCTGCTATTGCCAACCAAAGCCAGCTGGACAATAGGTGGTAAGGAATTTCACATGCATAATCTCAAAGGCGGAATTGACTTTTCAAAAGGCTATCCACCCCGTCATACTACCTGGAACTGGACTTCATTTATGGGAACAACAGAAGATGGAATTTCTGTAGGTATAAATGTTGTGGACAAATTCAATGACAATTTGGAAAATGTGATGTGGATTGGTGATGAAAAAATTTCCTTAGGAAAAATGCTCTATGATTATCAGCCTCCTTTGGAAAGCTCCAAATGGGAAGTTAACGCTGTTGACGGCAACCTGCAACTCATGATGCAACCCCTTGGTGCCAGAAAAGAAAATTTGAATGTGTTGCTGCTGAAAAGCAAGTTTACTCAGGTTTATGGGCATATTATGGGAAAAATAAAACACAATGGGGTAGAGAAAATGCTGAATGGTTTTGGGGTAATGGAGGAACATGAGGCACTTTGGTGATAACGATGTGCGGATGTGCGGATGTGGTGATTGTTCAACTTTTTCATTATAATAATACCGTAATTACCTGATTTTCAATTATTTGTGTAAGTTAAAAATCCTGAAATATACATAAAAAACAATCGATTTTGAGAATTCAAAATCGGTTATTTTTTTATCATCCGCACATCCGCATATCCGCACAACTTGTCCCGACCCAAGACGGGATCACCACATTAATTAAATTACCTCGTTTTCGGATTCTGCATTCTGTTCATCAAAAAATTGGAATAATTTCTGGCGTTTTTAATCCGATAAATCGCATAAGATTTTTGGCACCATTCCAACGCAGAGGTCAGATCTCCTGCCAATTCGTAGCCTACAGCAGTATTATAACAGGCACGGCCTGCAACCTTTCTTCTTGGATCTGAGGTCAATGCCATCCAAGCCTTTTTAGCACCGTCCAAATCTCCCACATCCATCATGCGTGCGGCCATTTTCAGTTCAGGACCTTTGCGGCGATAAAAATCGCGGTAAACCCTGACCCAGGAAGGATAGAGACGTCCCACATAGGCACGGCCGCCAATGTAGGAAGAACTCTGAATGCCGTCTCTTTTGTTAAAATCGCCCAGATCATAAGGATATTTACTTGTTCCGAAATAGTCGCTAAGTGTAACCTCATCCAAAATTAACTGATTTTTATTGTCATAAAGGCGCCATGACATCTTTACAAAAACTTCGGAATAGGAAGGAGGACGGCTGTTCAAATTCACATTACCTGTTATTGCCACATTCGCTAATTCCCTCAGTGCATAACTGGTTTGTGAATTTCGCTGATCGGTATCAAAAGCTTCCAAAACAAGCAGGGCATCAAAATCATTGATCGTACAAAGTGTATCAATAATTGAAAATGAAAGCGGAGCATCCATTCTTCCACCTCCTGCACCGGGAAGGACAATTTCTTTTAATTGTGATGCTTTCACAAAAGTTTCCATATTGAACTGAACTTGCGCGCCTGACATGGCAGCCATAGAACCGTTTTTGTCTTCGAGGATGCCCTCGCCGCTCATAATCGCTTCCAGAGTTGCCCAAGTCTGCTTGCCCTTGTTGTCAACCGGTAAACTGCGGTTTATAATACCGATTTTTTTGATATGTGCCGGCATTTCAATTACAGGTGGGGCATACATCGGTGCATATAGCGTTCCCATTGTACGGCAGGAACTCAGTAAGATAATTGCAGCAAAAAAGTAGAATATTTTTTTCATGACATATTATTTAGAAGAAAGCTTTTTAATTGAGAATTGAGAACCGAACGGAGTGAGCTATATAATTATGAACCGAACGGAGTGAGCTATTTAATTATGAACCGAGTACATCGAGATATTTAATTATGAATTGAACTTTCCTTTACTAATATTAGGTTGCCAATTTTTAATCACGAAGTTCAAGTAGTAGTAAGTAAAATATAAACCCAATCCTCAAATTTTCAAATCGCTTAGCGGAGCTCACCTCGTTCGGTTCCTCAAATCTTCAAATTATAATATCATTCTTTTTCATCCAGCATTTTCTTTAACTCCAACAACTTCAGCATACATTCTATCGGAGTCAAACGATTTAAATCCATACTGTCCATATAATCCTTCATTTTGATAAAACGGGGATCAGGCAGCGCATCGAAAAAGGAGAGCTGCATTGCGGGAGCAGCTTTTTGTTGTTTTAATTTTCCGCCAATAGTCGATTCTTCAGGACTGTTTACCCTTTGCAATTCCAACTGATGCAGGATTTCTCCGGCACGTTCTACAACTAGACGGGGCATACCTGCCATACGGGCCACATGAATACCAAAACTGTGTTCCGAACCTCCGGTCTGTAATTTTCGAAGGAAAATTACTCTATTGCCAATCTCTTTGGTGGCTACGTGGAAATTTTTGATCCTTGGAAATTTGGCAGCCAATTCGTTCAATTCATGATAATGCGTAGCAAATAGTGTTTTGGGCTGTGCCATTGGATTGTTGTGCAGAAATTCGGCAATAGACCAGGCAATGGAAATGCCGTCATAAGTACTTGTCCCACGACCGATTTCATCGAGCAGGATCAGGCTTCGCTCTGAAACATTGTTCAAAATGCTTGCGGTTTCATTCATCTCTACCATAAAAGTGGATTCGCCGGAAGAAATATTGTCAGAAGCGCCAACACGGGTAAAAACTTTGTCAATCATGCCCAAAGTGGCCGATTTTGCCGGCACAAAACTGCCCATCTGCGCCATCAGACAAATGAGGGCGGTCTGACGCAGCAATGCCGATTTACCCGACATATTTGGACCTGTAATCATCAGGATCTGATGTTCGAAATTGTTCAGGTAAATGTCGTTAGGAATAAAAACATCGCCAACTTTTAACTGTTTTTCAATAACAGGGTGACGGCCTTCTTTGATATCGATGACCAAAGAATCGTCCATTGTGGGTCGGCAATAATTATTTTCCTGTGCCAGTTTGGCAAAACCCAACAGACAGTCGAGCTGTGCGACTATTCCGGCATTTTGCTGAATTGGTTTGATGTATTCGCCCAAAGCAAAAACCAATTCGTCAAAAACACGTTGTTCCAGTGCCAGAATTTTTTCTTCAGCCCCCAGAATTTTTTCTTCCAGTTTTTTCAGATCATCTGTAATGTAGCGTTCTGCATTGGTCAGCGTCTGTTTTCTGACCCAGGAACCCGGAATTTCTTTTTTGTCCTTATGTCGGTTTGTAACTTCCAAATAATAGCCAAAGACGTTGTTAAAACCTATTTTCAGATTATCAATACCGGTGGCTTCGGCCTCTTTTTGCTGTATTTTCAGCAGGTGTTCTTTTGAATTATTGATAATGTCGCGCAGTTCATCCAATTCAGGAGAAATGCCATCAGCAACTACTCCGCCTTTGTCAATTTTTACAGGCGGTTCTTCCACCATTTCCTTGGCAATGCGTTCGCGCATAAGCTGACAGAGCTGAATCCTTTCTGCCATCGACTGCAACGGACGATGATCGGAATGGGTGAGCATCATTTTAATAGGTTCCAAAGCACCCAAGGCTCTTTCCAACTGTTTTACCTCGCGGGGATTTATTTTCCCCATCGGAACTTTTGAGATCAAGCGCTCCAAATCGCCTATATGACGTATGTTTTCCTCAATATTATAGGCAATTTCCGGATGGTCTATAAAATATCGGACAATATCGTGACGGGCAGAAACTGCTTTCTGATCTTTCAGTGGCAACAGGACCCATTTGCGCATCAGTCTAGAACCCATGGGAGAGATGCTTTGATCCATAATGTCGATCAGACTTACGCCTCCGCTGTAGGCTGAGCCGACCAATTCCAAATTGCGGACTGTAAAACGGTCAAGCCAGACATAATTATCCGACTGAATTCTGGAAATATGGCTCAGGTGCTGAAGATTATTATTTTCTGTAAACTGTACATAATGCAAAACTGCACCGGCTGCAATTTTAGCCAAAACAAGATCTTCGATGCCAAAGCCTTTTAGGGAAATCACTTCAAACTGTTTCAACAGTTTTTCTTCTGTGTAGTCTTCCATAAAAACCCAGTCGTCGATACCATAGCTATAAATTTTCTCACCAAAGCGTTTTTGGAGGTCCTTTTTTTGACTTTTGGCGTAGATAACTTCAGATGGATTGAAGTTTTGCAGCAGTTTGTCAATGAGGGCATTGTCGCCTTCAGCTACCAGAAATTCACCGGTGGAAATGTCCAAAAGTGCCAATCCAAGCTGTTCTTTCATGCCAAAATGTATGGCGGCAAGGAAGTTGTTGCTTTTATGGTCAAGGATTTTGTCATTGACCGTAATACCCGGAGTCACAACCTCTGTTACGCCGCGTTTGACAATTTTCTTGAGCGGTGATGGCTTTTCCAGCTGATCACAGATCGCAACTCGGTAACCGGCGCGCACCAATTTTGGCAGATAACTGTCAAGAGAATGGTATGGAAATCCGGCGAGTTCAATTTTTGCAGAACCGTTATTACGGGCAGTAAGGGTTATCCCCAATACTTTTGAGGTTAAAATAGCGTCTGAACCAAAGGTTTCATAAAAATCGCCTACGCGAAAGAGCAGAATTGCATCGGCATATTTTACCTTGAATTCATTGTACTGCTCCATCAGAGGGGTTATTCTGGCACTTGTGAGTTCTTCTTTATCTGTATGTTTCTGATTGGCCAAGGGTCTGTAGTTTATTGATTATTACTACAAAAATATAAATTTTAGGCGAAAGCTAAAAGGAGAAAATATGAAAACTCAGATTTGTATAAAGTATTGAGATCAATAGCAGAAAATTATTTAGCATATTTATCAATCAGCTCTACTACCAATGGCGGCAATCCAACGGTAGCAGTTTCTTCCAGCACATTTACAGATTTATCGATTACTGCGGGATTTGGATCAACATAAAATTTTGGTATACTGATATCGACATAATGAATCAGGCTTGCGGCGGGATATACCTGCATGGATGTTCCCACTACAATAAAAATATCTGCGATTCCTGCAATATCGATGGCAGTTTCGATCAATGGAACGGCTTCTCCAAACCAAACAATATGCGGACGCAATTGTGATCCTTTTTTGCAATTATCGCCTTTTTTGATGTCACCGGGCCATTCATAGACTAAATCAGGATCAATTGTACTTCTTGCTTTTAACAGTTCTCCGTGCAGATGCACCACTCTTTTGGACCCTGCACGTTCATGTAAATTATCCACATTTTGAGTGATGATACAAACATCGAAATATTCGTCCAATTTTGCAAGTGCCAGATGTCCGGCATTGGGTTGTACTTCTTTAAGCTGGGCGCGGCGTTTGTTGTAAAATTCCAGAACAAGATCGGGGTTTTTTGCCCAACCTTCGGGAGAGGCAACTTCCATAATGTCGTGCCCTTCCCAAAGGCCGCCGGCATCTCTGAATGTTTTAATACCACTTTCGGCGCTGATTCCTGCACCTGTCAGAATGACTATTTTTTTCTTTGACATGGGGATTTTATTATTTGAGAATTGAGAATTGAGAATTGGGAATTGAAAATTATTCAATATACAATACACCAAACACCAAACACCAAACAACAAACAACAAACAACAAACAACAAACAACGAACAACGAACAACAAACAACAAACAACAAACAACTAATTATTCATGAGCAGAACAAAACTACGGGTCAATTTTTTATCAATTTCCATTGCGGGATCTCCAAACTCCATCGCTGCATCATACATTTTTGCAACAAGCAGTCTGTGTTCCGGCAACTGTTTTTTTAAATAATTCAGCATAAAATCATCGCCGAGTTTAATGGAAAGTTCTGCGAATGCAATTCCATGATCTACCGCAGATGCATCATCGGTTTTATAGGCAAATCGAATCAGTTGTAAAAGTGCCTTTTCATCCTTTTGTAATGCTTTAGATAAAATATTGCAGTAGGCAAATCCTGTTTTGGCGGCCTGTTTTTTCAAAGTATCTGATACATAAATACCATCAGCATCTGCACAGCTATTTTCTGAACTGCAGGCTGATATTAATAGGAACAATATCGGAAACAGGAATAATCTCCTTTGTTTCAATTGAAAGGATTTAATACCATTTTTAGGATTATAAACACAAAATACGCTTTCCTTTTGGGATAAGCGTATTTTGATATTTTATAAAAAACAGAATGTATTATTTGTCTTCAAGATACTTAACGTCCGGTAAGCTGTAAAGATGCATATCTTCTTGTTTGTAAATGCATTCAGTCATTTTAGCACCTTCGGCATTAGTAAGATCTTCCATACTGGTTCCAATAAGAATAGTGCGTTCAAAAGTACAGTTCTCTACGTCGCAACCGTCCAGATTAGCCTTGGTCATATTGGCCTTTCTCATGTTGGCACCGATAAGTTCAGCGCCACTCAGATTAGCTTCAATTAACAGCGTTTTGATACAACGTGCACCTGTAAGATCGCAGTGACTCAAGTTTGCTTTATTGAGCATTGCACCGCTGAGGTCTGAAATAGCCATTTCATATTCTCCTATATCAGCACCGCTCAGATCGGCGCCTTCCATATTTGTTTTTATTAATTTTACACCGCGAAGATCGGCATTTTTAAGATTAGCACCTTTAAGATCAAATCCTGAAAGATCCATTCCGTGAAGGTCTGCACCTGCAAGATTGATTTGCATAATTGGAGAAGCTGCTCTGTAGGCAGCCCAGTTTTTCATACCTTTTTTGATCTGTTCCAATTGCTTAACGTCAAATTTGGCTTCAACTTCTTCAGTTTCGTCTTTGTCCTCATCTTCATCGTCAACCTGTGCATACATAGGCACAACAAGTAATGCCATAAACATAAAGGAGAGTGTTCTGAATAAAAGTGTACGTTTGCTCATAATCCGATATTTTTAGAATTTTCAATGTAATTTCTGCATTATGGAGACTAAAATAACAATACCGTGCCAAAATATTTAATAATTACTGTTTTTTGTTAAAATAAGTTCAATTGGAACATTTTTACAGAATAATATTTTATGCGAATCAAGGGTTGAAATATATTGAATAGTATTGATTTTATTTAAAAAAACTAAAAATTACTAGCCGCAGGCACCGTTTCAGAACGTCGGAAGCACCAGCATATAGAATTGGCCCTTTCGAGTATAGTGCTAAGCCTGAAAATTCAATAAA
>CAINVS010000506.1 GCA_903854205.1 uncultured Bacteroidota bacterium
CCCCTATTTCAAAACCCAAAAAACGAGTAAGTGCTTAGTTTCACAGCAATTTAGGCTTGGAATAGAATTTCTAATGACGGATCTGGGTTAAACTTAAAAGTTACTGATTTGAACAGATTTTGGGTTCTAAGCAAATTTTAAGTTACAGGCACTTCAATCTCATTTTTGAAACTTATGTTGAATTGTGTCCCTTTACCCTCCTCGCTTTCAAAATTTATACTTCCATTGAGACTTTCCAAATATTTTTTAACGATAAAGAGCCCCAAACCTGTACCTTGAATATTGATAGCATTATCAGCTCTAAAGAATCTTTGAAAAAGATATTCTTTCTGATTTTTTGGAATACCTATACCTTCATCTCTTACCGAGGCATATAAAGTTTCATCATCATTGTAAATATGAATATAAATTTTAGAACCTTCAAAAGAATATTTTACGGCATTTGATAAAAGATTGATGAATACATTTTTAAGACTTTGGATATTTGAAACAATTATTGGGTTTTCAATATTGTTTTTAAAAATAAATTCCTGATCTTTTTTTGAAAAAACATTTACCTCTTCGATGCAAACTTTAATAAGGTCAATAATATTTAATTCCTGCATTTGCGTATTAATCTTTCCTTCATCAAATTTTGTTAATGAAAGGAAATCTTCCAAAATTTGGGTCAGATTCCTAACCGATGAAATAATTCTGTTGATATGTTTTTCAGTTTTTACAAGAACATCAGGCGGCAAGTAGCGTCCAATGAGATTTGTAGAAGAAAGTATAGTTGTAAGTGGAGTTCTGAATTCATGAGATGCTATTGAAATAAACTTTGATTTTAAGTCATTCAATTCCTTTTCTTTTTCAAGAGCTGCCTTGATTTCATCCTGAATAATCAGCAATCTATCCTCGGCTATTTTTTTTTCAAAAATTTCATGTTCTAGTTTTGTTTTATTTTCATTCAACTCCTTGATTGCAGATTCCAATTTTTTATTTTTATCTCTAAGTTCTTGTTCTTCAGCTTTTTTTGCGTTTAGATAAAGACTGTATAAATCCGATATTGTTTGCTCTATTTGTAAATCTTTTTTTCTAAGTTCCTCCTCAAGCTCTTTGTTTCTCTCAGCAGCGTCACTGTTATTTACCTCATTTGTAAAGTTTCTTAAAATTCCGGTATAGTAAGTTTGCTCATGATCTTCAAATTGGCTGAGATTAATTAGCAGTCTGACATTTGTACCATCTTTGTGAACCCCCAAAATTACTCTTTCTTTACCTAGTACACGAATATGCTTGTCGTCGCTGTTTAAGTAAGTATTGTGATTTGCAGACATTTCATTCTCCATCAGAACGCCAATATTTTTACCGATGACTTCCTCAGGGGTATAACCAAGAATATTTTCAAGCATTTTATTGCATTGAATAATTATCCCTTTTTGATCAATGACTATAATTGCATCATTGATACTTTCCAGGAACAGCGATATCTCTTTTAGCATATTTTAGATTAAAAGAATTGTTGAAATGTAAATTTAAAAAAAATATTAATCAGATAAACCTCAAACAGGCATATTTATATCAAATCAGTTAATTGAATCCAAAAAAACATAATTATATGCCTGTAAAAGCATAATTTTTAATATATTTGCTTTCTACTATGAAATAAAACTCCCTCTTTGAAAAGTTTTTCTACTTCTCAAGCCAAAAATCTATAAAATGAATAGTATCCCACTAGACAACCCAATATTACTAAATTTTTATGATACTATTTTCGAAAACAGTCAGTCAGGAATGTTTATATCTAAATGGGACGGAACTTTGATTCAATGCAACAGTTCGTTTTATAAAACATTTGGTTTTGATAGCAAAGTTGAGATTCTAAATTCAGGTACCTGGAGCTGTTATGAGAATAAGGAAGAACGAAACCGATACCTTAATATCTTGGATTTAAAAGGTGCAGTTAAAAATTATGTACTTTCTGCTATTGATAAAAGAGGTAACAAAATTTTATACGAACTCAACGCCAATTTAATTGAACTAAATGATGAAAAATACATTGTAGGCAATATAATAGAATTTAATACGGAAGTTAAGGCTATTGAAGAAGCTTATAATAATAAAATTTATCAGGATCTTTTTGAAAACAGTCTTGAAATCATTCAAAGCTTTGACAATACCGGTCGCCTGCTTTTTTGTAACAAAACCTGGCATGAAAAACTGGAATATAAGTACTCTGAAATATGGAAACTGAATCTTTTTGATATAATAGCTGATGAATATAAGGAGCATTGCTCTGAAATGTTTAAAAAAGTTTTAGAAGGGCACAGTTTTTCAAATATCGAGGTAGAGTTTATATCAAAATCCGGTAAAAGAATACTGCTTGAAGGTAATGTTGTGCCTCTTTTTGTAAATGGTGAATTGCAGGCTACACATGGTTTTTTTAGAGATATAACAGAGAAAAAAATCGCTTTAAATAAAGTCCTTGAGCAGGAAAAACTTCTAACTGCCATTTTCGACACATTGCCTATTTGCCTTTATGTAAAAAGCCAAAATGGTACATATCTGCATGCAAACCGCTATATGGAAAGTACCCTGGGTTTAAGTATTATCCATGAAAATGATGAAAATGTTTTTGATGCAGAAACAAGCAAAATTCTCAAAGAAACAGACCGTAAAGCAATTGATATGCCCGGTAATGTTGTTTCCTTCGATATTGCGATACAGCTAAATGGTGAAGTAAAGAATTTTATTTGCGGTAAAAAAAGCTTCAGGAATTTAGATAAATACCAAAATCAAATTTTTGGTTTTGCTATAGATATCACAAATAATTACCAAGCCAGTAAAAAGTATAATGATGAAATTACTGAAAAGAATAATGAACTCAGTAAAATAAACTTAGAACTTGACCGATTTGTCTACAGTGTTTCACACGACCTTCGAAGTCCACTGCTTTCGGTAAAAGGTCTTGTAAATCTTATTCTTGGGTACAATATAGTCGATGAAGAGATTATTAACTGTTTGAAATTAATCGAACTGAGCATTGATAGGCTCGATACAACAATTTTGGATATCCTCACCTACTCAAGAAATTCAAGAACAGAGCTCAACTTAGAGAAGATCAACTTTAGAAACATTGTTTTAAATACCTATAACGAGCTCAATCTTCTTAACTCATTTGATATAGACTTTAGCTTAGATTTTGAGGAATGTGATGACATTTACACCGATAAACAAAGAATTCAATCTGTAATCAGAAATCTCATATCCAACTCCATAAAATACAGAAAAGCAGATGGCGCCAAGTCTTTCATTAAGATAACTTGTACCCGAGATGATGAATGCCTTAATTTTGAAATCATAGACAATGGAAAAGGTATCGCAACTGAACATCAGGAAAAGGTATTCGACATGTTTTATAGGGCATCTACTGAAAGTATAGGAACCGGTCTCGGGCTATATATAGTGAAAGAAATCATAAGTAAACTGGGCGGTCATATCAATTTGTTTTCTGAAATCGGTCAGGGTACAACAATCCAAATTAAACTGCCAATACTTAATAATATAATTTAAAAATATAA
>CAINVS010000507.1 GCA_903854205.1 uncultured Bacteroidota bacterium
ATTTGTACAATCTGCAATGGCGCTAATATAGCTGTTTTTAAAATATTTTGCGTTTTTTTATACTTAATAAACATCTATCGTTTTGTAAAAGCCACTTTCAAATTCTTTGGTTTCATGGCCGGACTTTCCAAAAATTGCAATTCATAGCCATCCTGCAATTTCATCCTAAAATGTTGAAGAATTTTGGCCAATGCCAATGTAGATTCCAACATGGCAAAATGCTGTCCGATACAGGTGCGCTGCCCGTGACCAAAGGATTTAAAGGCATCTCTGTCCCTTTTTACAACGGCTTCCGGAGAAAAATTTTCGGGATTAAAAGCCTCCGGATTCTCTCCCCAATGTTTTTTGTCGCGGTGCATAAAATAAATCATCATAAAAATAGACTGATCGGCCTCAATTGGATATTGCTCCGCTCCTATTGTTGTATCCACCTGAGAATATCGGGTAAGTCCAATCAATGGCGGATAGAGTCTCAGCGTTTCCATGAGTACCTGTCTCAAAAACTTCAGTTCCCGGAAATCGGCCTGAGAGATTGCTCTATTTCTATCGAAACCAAGTACTCTGTCCACCTCTTCATATGCAGCAGCCAAATGTTCCGGATTTTTCAACAGATTATAAATAGAGAAAGCCAGGGTACTGCCTGTAGTTTCATGTCCCGCCACCAAAAAAGTAACAATCTGATAACGGATATTTTCATCATCCAAGGCTTCGCCACTTTCCTTATCAATGGCATGCAGCATCAGCTGCAAAAAGTCTATTTTACCTTTTTGAGAATCAGTATCTTCCCTGCGTCTGCGGATAATATCATCCAGCAGATTATTCATGTAACTGATATAATTTTTGAATTTTCTGTTCCTGACAACCCTCAAGGGTTGCAGTATTGGCGGCGTTCTCGCCAGTTGTATGGCCTCGTTGAAAGTAAAAAGCATAGCCTCGATAAAAGGATGCCGTGTTTCAGATGTAAAAGAGTCAAAACTGTAATCAAAACCGCAGAGTCCGATTGTTTCAAAGGTCAGCTTGGTCATATCTTCAGCCACATCAATCTGTTGTCCCTCCTTAGCAGCCCATCTTTCAATAAGCTGATCAATAGTGCGTTGCATGATAGGAATATATCCTTCAATGGCTTTATGCGCAAAGCCGGGCAATAAGATATTATGTGCCTTTTTCCAGTTGGGTTCGTGGGTCCAGGCGGTAAAAAGCCCGTCGCCTGCTGCTTTTCGGAGGTATTCAAAAGGCAGATCTATAAATTTATCATATTTTGAGTCATCCATTACTTCTTTTGCCAGATCGACAGAGGTAATGACAACAATTTTTCGGTTAAAAACCTTCAATTCTGATATTGGATAAAATCCGCCGATAGCTGTGAGCAAGCGGCCAATTATATCTTTGCCTGCAATCTGATGCAGATTTCCGACTATAGGTATTCGTGGTAAATGTGGAATTTTTGTCATAATTAACTTTTATCTTTTTACCGCAGGCTAAAGCCCGCGACTCCAGAGGTATTTGCTTCGGAAGACTAAATTCTTTCCTTCGCTTTTCGCTTTGATAATTTAATATTTCCGTGTCAAAAAATATCAGCACTTCAGGGGTTTATCAATTTGTCTGACTCACCCCTCCCTGCGGGTTTCCCCTCTCTTCAAAAAGAGGGGAGGCACAATCAGCGGGTTAGAGAGTCTTTCGCCATGTCAATTTTTAGAATCAATAAATCATATCCGTACAACTTGTCTGATCACTTGTGACAAAATCCGCACATCACCACATCTTCACATCACCACATCCACACATCCGCACATCTTCACATCACCACATCCGCAAATCTTTCCTCTCAATAAGGTATAAAAGGGAAAGCTCTATCGTATTTATATAATCCAAACTTTTCAATCAATTTTATCAATTTTTCTGCATATTTAGGATCTGTTGCATAACCTGCTTTCTGTAGTCCGTAAGCCCAACTTTTATAATCCGTCAGTGGTAGTTCAAACAATTCTTTATATCGGGATCCGTTTTTTAATAAATCGGAATGCCCTCTATAACAATCAGTAACATTATTATAAACTCTGAAACAACCCAATCTTGGAATCATTCTGTGTTTTTTCTCATCCCATTCATCAGACAAAACAGAATAGCGCATTCCCTCCCATCCTTTACCGCATTTAATACCAAAATGGTTATTGGCTTTTTCTGCCAATTCACTCTGCCCCTGGCTCGATTCCAAAAGGCCCTGAGCCAATTTTATGCTGGCAGGAACTCCACTTCTCAGCATTTCTTCTATGACCAATTGTTTATAATTGTCAATATAAGTTATAATTTTTTTATTTCGCAGCGCTTCCCTTTTGGATTTTCCTGATGTTTCGCAGTATTGCATCAGCAATAAGAGCAAAACAAAAAGGATGACAGGAATAGCTAGATATCGAAACATAAATCAATTAGAAATAACAAAGACCGAACACATACTTCTGTACGCATTCGGCCTTAATAATATCAGACAGATAATAATGATTTACTTTTCAAACACATAGCTGTAGTCGCCGCTGTAACTTTCATAGAAACCATCGAGTACAACTTCGCCGCTGCCGGCAATTATGATGTCCATAAAATCATCCATTGTAAGTATCTCAGACTTATTGACTGCAGTGACAATAAATCCCTTTTCCATATTGGTTTTGGAAATAATACTGTTTGATTTTATGTTGGTGATGATTACACCGCCTTTTACTTTGAGTTTTTTCTTTTCAGCATCTGTCAAAACACGAGCTTCGATGCCCATTTCAGCAAGAAGGGTTTCCTTTTTGGTCAAGAGTGATTTGGTAGGTTTAACATCTATATCAATACCATTTGTAGCATTTTTCAGCTGAATATTGGTTTCGATGACCTTACCCTCACGCACATAAATAATTTTAATTTTCTGACCGGGACGGAAAAGAGCAACTTGCTCTTGTAGCTCCGGCGAGCTCTGTACTTTTACACCATTGACATGGGTAATAACATCCCCTTTTTTGAGTCCGCTTTCTTCTGCAGCACCACCCGGATTGATTTTGTCTATAAACACACCATCCATATCTCCCAGGCTGTATTCATTGGCTATTTCATTGGTAACATCTTTGATTGTAATGCCCATGAAACCACGTTGTACTGTTCCAAATTCAATAAGATCATTGGCTACTTTGCGGGCAAGATTGACCGGAATAGCAAAGGAATAGCCTTCATAACGACCGGAACGGGTGATAATGGCAGTATTAATACCAATCAGATTTCCATCAGCGTCAATAAGCGCTCCACCGCTGTTGCCGGGATTTACGGCAGCATCGGTCTGTATAAATGACTCAACGGAGTAAGTGCCTTCGAGTATATCTATATTTCTGCCTTTGGCACTGACAATACCCGCTGTAACGGTAGAGGTAAGGTTGAAAGGATTGCCCACAGCCAAAACCCACTGCCCTACTTCAACCAAATCAGAATTGGAGTATTCCAAAATCGGCAATTTTCTATTTTTGAGTTCTTTTTCTTTGATTTTAACAACGGCCAAATCTGTTGTCGGATCAATTCCAATTACTTTAGCTGTATAGGTACGGCGGTCGTTTAGGGTAACTTTTACTTCTTTGGCACCGTCTACTACATGATTGTTTGTAATAATATAACCGTCTGTAGAAACAATTACACCGGAACCTGAGGACATGGATCCCAAATCGAAAAGTTCGTTATAATCATTCTTCCCGGCACTTTTTATATGAACTACAGCCGGGCGTGCCTTTACGGCAGCACCTGTGAATTCATTGACATTTGTAATATTGGGAATACCATGCGGACGTTCGTTGACATTGCTGGCAAAACGAGCCGGCATTGCCTCTTTCATAAAAACCTGCTTTGAAGATCCTGTGTCAAAGACTGATTCGTAAACCAATATGGTGGCTGCAGAACTTAGGACAGATACCAAAACAATAAGGGCCGTATTTTTCATATAAATATTGATAACTTGTAACCGCTGTTTGGGGAAAATGCTATACTTCAAAAAAATCAAAAGTATTATTTTACTATTAACTCTAAAAAGCCCATCTAAGTTCATACTTTTGTAAACAAAATGCAAGTCAAATTGCTTTTATAATTGAATATTTTTGCAAAATCAATAAGATTTCGACAAACAAAAACTTATGGATGACCAACAAAATCCTTTAGACCGCAAAGAACAGGCCAAAATAAAGAAGCAGGAAAATTATGATGCTGCTATGGACATGATGTTTGGCAAAAACAGGCATCAGTATGCCGGCAATATTTGGGGTTGGAAATTCTCTTTGCTTTCTCTGGCAGGACTTCTGATTATTGTCGCTTTTGCATCGATTGGTATTGCTACAGGGAACATCAGCTTAAATGAACAGATGCACAAGGCCAATGAAGAAAAAGCTGCGAAGGAAAAGGCAAGACAGGAACGGATAGACAGTACGAAGCTTTATTGATTATCGTTCAAACAGGTTTTTCTCAGCATTTGATTTTCAATCGATAAACTCCTTTTATATCCTTACTGCCAGAAATTTCCATATTTGATAAATCTGCTTCTAAATTAGGCAATTTTTCAAAAAATAATTTTGGCACAATGGCCAACACCATTCTGATCAAAGGCGCACCAAGGCAGGAATGTGGACCCTTTCCCATACTTATTTGCCCGACATGCGGGCAGCCAAAATCCAAATTCATAGCATTTTCAAAAACCTGCAGATCCCGGTTGGCTTTATGAAGATTCAACGTCAAAATTTTATCCTTTTCAAATGCTGAATTTTCATCCGAAACTTTCCGATAGATAAACTGGGAAGGTCCAGCAATTCTGAGCAGTTCATTGACCGCAGCTTCCGGATTGTCCAAATAAATTTTCAACTGTTCCGGATATTGAAACAAAGCAGATATCGCATTTCCAAGCAGCAGGGCTAATGAAGTTACTGTCCCCACAAACAGCTGTACAATATGTCCTATTGATGCAGCGCCTCCGTCAGTATTTGCAGCAAAAGCAGCCAAAAGTCCGGTTTTATGCTCCGATTTATGGGTGCGAAGGGCCTCCATAAAATATGCGGCCATACGCATGGATGCCTCCTCTCCGATTTTGTATTTCTCCTCAGCGTCATTCATATAAAAAATCTCCCAAGCAGCGTCCTGAAGCATAGATTGAAACTCCCAAACCTGTACATCCAAAAGCGCAAAAGCCAATTCATTGCAGAATTCAAATGAAAAATCTTTCTGCAGATCGAAGGTCTTATTTATATTTTTCTTAGCCAGCCGCTTAAGATTTTTATTGCTGATTTCCTCAATTTTTTCACGAATCAGCACCTGATTTTCTTGCAAAACCTTTACAAATACCTGCCTCAAAGCTGCATGTGCCTCGGTATCAAAATTATGTACATCCTGTCCGATTATCCAAAAATTTGGATCTTTTAGGATTTTCGAGATGGTTTTATAGTCTTGAATTTCTTGCATTAAAATGGAAGTTCAGACTCATCCTTCAATATTTTTTCAATTTCCTCTTTTGTCAGCCATTTTGTATATTCATTAACAAGCACGCCATTCTCGAAAACCAAAAACATTTCTCCTTCATAAACAGATCCATATCCACCGTGTACATAGCTTACAATTTCACCCATAGCTATTCTTATTGATCCGCTAAACCAATCTGCAAAAACAATTTCTTTGTCAGGAAATAAATATGCTATACCCACTTCCTGATAATCAAGTATATATCCTTGCCATTCGATGAGAAAAAGTTTATTGTTATCAATGGCCCATTTTGAATAATATCCCCGCCAACAGTCTGTACTTGGTGCTACCAATTTATGCGGCAGCTCCACTTTTCCCAAATAACTCGCCAAGGGTTCTGTCGAAATATAATACTCTTCTTTTTTGTATATTATAGTATCGCGTGCTTGTGCTGTCATTGAATTAGGTTTAACATTGAAAAAGTTGATGCTAATATTTTTTTATTTTGTGCATATTTGATATCAATTCAAACAGCGTGAGTGGCCTTCTGTTTTCCAATTCATGTTCAAACTTACAGTTTTTTATCCGTAATTTTATCGGGACCTGGCGTTGAGGACCAGGTATTTTTTAGGTTGGGGAGGAAGGGAAAGGTTAAAAGGAAGCGCTATGATTGAGTCTCTCTTAAAATTAAGATTGCTTCTGATGATTTGTATTTTATTTTTATTAGTTTTGTAGGTATATGTTTATTACTTGCATACGATTGATTTGGGTAAAAAAGTAAAGTTTTTGAGGGCTACAGCAGGTTTGGAAAGTAAAGCTATAAATTTGAGAAGTACAAATATATTGATATGAATAAGATAAGAATAAAAAACTTTGGCCCAATAAAAGAAGGTTATCAGGAAAATGATGGCTGGATGGATATAAAAAAGGTTACAGTATTTATCGGTAATCAGGGTTCGGGCAAAAGTACGGTGGCGAAGTTGTTTTCGACCATGAGTTGGATAGAAAAAGCAATGGTGATGGGAACTATCAGACAGGATGAGTTGAATACGCACAATCGGTTTTTAAAGCAATTGGCTTATCAGCGTATAGAGAAATATGCCCTGCCCGAAACCAGTATTGAATATGTTGGCAAAGCTTTTTCGCTTAGTTATGTTGATGGAAAATTTGAAGCACAGAAATCAAAAGAAAACGGATATCTGCTTCCTAAAATTATGTATGCTCCGGCTGAACGAAACTTTTTGAGTGTAGTAGACAGACCAGATAAACTCAAA
>CAINVS010000508.1 GCA_903854205.1 uncultured Bacteroidota bacterium
AGCAAAAGAAACTGAGTTAGAATTTATCCCCCATCCTTCTACATGGCTTAATGGTGAAAGATGGGAAGATGAATTAGTTATTGAACCCAAGAAAGAAAAGATTGACAAAAAGTGGATGTTTAGCAACGAAGGTATTGAGGCCAAAGCAAGAGAACTTGGAGTTTTGGGTACTGGGTATGACTCTTATGACAGCCTTAAACGCAAATGTATGAACAAGCTAGGCATGAGTGCGCTGTAAGGTATTTGTGTTATTTAAGACATAAAAAAGGGTTAACTTGGTTTCGCAATTACATTGCAAATAAAATTGTTTTACATCAATACTTTGCGGATTATCAAACGCAATACGCATTAGGAAACAGGGGAGAATGGGGAAAATGGATATTGAAAAATACATTGTCGCAGCAACAGGACTTGGGTATTTAGTTGTAGGTCTAGCGCAATACTTTAAAGGTTCAACTTCTAACGCTTTTATTTGGTTAGGTTATGCTGCCGCACAAATTGGTTTATGGATGAACCTTAAATGAAAATATTAGTAGCTTGTGAATTTAGTGGTACTGTGCGTGATGCGTTCATTAGGGGGGGGCATGAGGCCATGAGTTGTGATTTAGAGCCTTGTGAAATACCAGGGCCGCATTACAAAGGTGATGTCATGGACATTATTGGCGCTGGTTGGGATTTAATGATTGCACACCCACCATGCACACATTTAGCGGTAAGTGGCGCTAGGCATTTTGCAAAAAAACAAGCAGATGGTCGGCAACAACAAGGTATTGATTTTTTTATGGCATTAGCTAATTCAAACATACCACGCTACGCTATTGAAAACCCAATAGGAATTATGAGTAGTAAATGGCGTAAACCTGACCAAATAGTAAACCCTTGGGAATATGGTCATAGCGTAACTAAAGCTACTTGTTTATGGCTTAAAAATTTACCGCCATTACAACCTACTAATGTTGTAGACAAAGGCAAAATATGGGTAGCAAAAAGCGGTAAACGCATGAGCCAATGGTATTACGACAGTAGTTGTTTGCCGCCAAAAGAAAGAGAAAAAATGCGTAACAAAACATTTCAAGGAATTGCTGATGCTATGGCAAACCAATGGGGTAACCTATGAAAGACTATGACCCAAATGATGCTATTGACTTCATTTTCAAGACAGCCCCTTTGTATGCAAAAGCGAAAGGCGAACTCGCTCAGTTCGAGGCGTTTCGCCACAGTCTTAAAGCTATTGAAATGTCTAAGTCAGAGGCAAATACGATTGGGGGCAAAGAGATGGATGCGTATAAATCGCAGCCTTACCAAGAGTTATGTGAGGCCATTGGATTGGCGACAGAAGAAGCAGAAGCGCTTAAATGGCAATTAGAAGCAGCTAAGATGCGATTTGAGTTATACAGAACACAAGAAGCAAGCAACAGAAACATTGAAAGAATGACTAAATGACAGATTACTCTGAAAACTATCTTAAAATTCAACAGCTTTTAAAGTCTTACCACAACGCTACACTTAAAAATAATTTTGATAAAGCGACCAAGATTGCCCATGAGTTAGCAGATGAAACCATTAGACTTGAAATAGCAAGCATTAAAGCGTTGAAAGACCAATGGCTAAGCTAATGCGCAATATGTTTGCCACTCACACAGACTATGGTGATTTTAAAGGTCTGATAGAGTCAAACCCAGCATTTTTGCCAAGCAATGTAGACGGCATAGCAGAGCGCAATGGTAACTTTTTGATTATGGAGTGGAAGCGCCCTGGCGAAAAAATGAGTGAAGGCCAAAAGCGTTTATTAAAAGCATTAGCAGCAACACCTAAATTTATGGTTGTTGTTATCATTGGTGATACTGATAACGGCACAAACATTCAAGAGTTTTGGCAATATACAGTAGACGGCAAAGCATTTAAGTCTGGTATTGGTTTTGGCTCATTTAAAGAGTTTTATAAATTATGGTACGAACTAGCTGATGGCGACAAAAGATGAAAAGAAGCGTCTTAACAAGATTGCAGAACTCGGATGTATTCTCTGCTCCGAAGTCTATGGGTTTGAAGGCACTCCGTCAGAACTCCATCATGTTAGGAGATATGGAGCTGTTCGGTCTGCATCCCCTGTGCTTGCATTATGTCCAGAACACCATCGGAACGGAAATGATAGTTTTCACCGAATGGGTGTCCACGCTTGGGAAGATAAACATGGAATTACCTGTGAGGAGTTGTTGGAGCGACAAGACAAAAGACTTGGAAAAGGAATTAGCAAATGACGACATTCACTACGGCAGACCGACTAGCAGTTGAGGCTACAATTCTAGAGGGTCAAAACCCAATTCAGACGAGATTCGGTGCGCTCTACTACGAAACTCCTTGTCATGGTGAGTCCATTTACTTGTCCGATGACGGCTCATATGTATCGCTTCATGGCAAAGAACTCGAATCACAGTCCCCAAGTGACCACACCTTGCAGCCGAAATAGTGATTGTATGCTCATGGTCGCCACCATCATCGTATAAATAACTTCCCATTACTTCTTGGTCTTTGTCCACAATAAAATGGATTTCTTCTGGCAAAGGCATATTCCACCTATCAAAAGGCTTCATACAGTAAATAGCGCTGTATAAGTTTTTAAGAATAGCTGGTGTCAGTTTCATACTTGATGAATCTTCCCTCTAAATTCAATTTCATCTTCGCCCCAAACTCTAACCATTTCTGGTTGCAATAGTTTTGAGCGTTCAAATGTCAGCATGACAAAGCCACTATTCCAATCTTTAGGGGTATCTTCTGTGTAATTAAACTGTGGGCCATTGGGGTCGGCTAGTGTCCCTGTCTGAACACCCCAGCGTGTGCCGTTATAATCATTGTAAGGAATACTAGATAGCACATGAGTGTGACCTGTAATCATAGAAACACCAGAATTGACTGCGTTGTTTCTGCCACCTGTCCAGCCACCTTTCCAGCGATGCTTAATGCAGACATCCTCGTTAATCCATACAGACCAGCAAGGCTGCCAGCGTGGAAAGTATTCTTTTAATGAAGTCCCTGGCACACCTTCAAAGGCTGGTAGGAAATTGACTACATTAGAAGTAAACCTCATGTCGTGGTTGCCTAAAGGCCAATACATCTTTGCGCCCTTGGCTACTGCTTCAATTTGTCCCAAGTAATCTTGACAGGCTTCTAATTCTTCTTTAACGCTAGGTAGTTTGTCAAAGTCCATGCGAGGGTGGCGACTAATGCCAGCACCATCAAACGCATCACCATTACAAATAATGGCGGTAGGCTTAAATTCTTTAATTGATTCTATAAGTGCTTTAAATGCGGTAGTTGTAATATCAGGCCAAAAATGCGCATCAGAAAACACAATCACTCGACCAGATTCTAATTCAAACCCTCTGCGAGTATGTCCGTCTGTTTGTTGTATCTTTTTAATGACATCTACACGCTGGTCATTAAATGTAGGTAATTCTATTTTTAACCTAGATTCTATTGAGCGCCTGCGATTATAGACAGA
>CAINVS010000509.1 GCA_903854205.1 uncultured Bacteroidota bacterium
CGTCATTAGAAATTCTATTCCAAACCTAAATTGCTGTGAAACTAAGCACTTACTCGTTTTTTGGGTTTTAAAATAAGGGCAACTATTTCTTCACCCCAAAAAACTCCGTGAGCACTTATTTTCGCTTCACGGTCCTTCGGTTCTTTGCCATTTAGGCTTTCATCACGAACTCTAATGACGGATCTGGGTTAAATGACTTCTTCAAGGACAGTTGAGAACAATAAAAAATAAAAAAGCCCCCGACTAATCAAATCGATAGTCGGGGGCTTTTTCGGATTTAAGTCTAATGTTTTTTCCAGTCGTGGATAATATTAGCCACCTCTTCTATATACACATCCTGTTTCAGGGCTTTGTGCCAGGTTTTCATACTGTTGACCCGCATTGTATCGGCAGCGAGATATTCTTTGTCAGCCTTAAGGGGATGAATCGCCAAATCTTCAATTTCTTTATTTATATTTTTGAAACGCTCAGCTTCCTTGTCAATTGCCTGTTGACTTTTTTCGTAAGCGCTGTACTCAAGAGGGTACTCGGTTTTTTCCTGACGGGATTTCAGCCATTTAGCATTCTCGTCTATCAATTGGAAGGTTTTATGTGATGCAAGGCGTTTTGCACTTTTCTTTTTAATTTTATCCATCACCTTAGTAGCCTCACCAGTCTCTTTATAGTTCGCTTTTTCAGTTTCTGTCCAGGCCATAGGATAGTCTTCTTCTTTTTCTCCAACGGTCATATAACTGTAAGCCCCCGGCAGTATAATATCAGGAACTACACCGCGAAGCTGAGTTGAACCGCCATTAATACGGTAGAATTTTTGTATAGTAATTTTTATGCTGCCTAATTCACCATATTCTTTGAATTTTTCAGGTACAATTGCATCGAGGCTGAAAAAGCGCTGTACAGTACCTTTACCGAAAGAAGAAGGAGAAGTCCCCACAATTATGGCTCTACCATAATCCTGTAATGCTGCTGCCATAATTTCGGAAGCTGATGCAGAGTAGGAGTTGATTAAAATCACAAGTGGCCCATCGAAAAGTACAGATTGATCGCGGTCTTCGTATACAAATGGCTTGGAATTTCTATTTTTTACCTGAACAATTGGACCTCGTTCCATGAAAATACCTGTCATGTCAACAACATCGGTCAATGAACCACCTCCATTGAATCGGAGATCTATAACGATGCCGTCAATTTTTTCTTTGAGCAGTTTCTCTACTTCAGTTTTTACATCTTTTGCACAACGGCGACCGTTAGGGTCATCGAAATCGGCATAGAAGCTGCGAAGATCTACAACGCCAACCCTCACACCTAATTTATCATGTTCGATAACCGCTGATTTTGCATAACTTTCTTCCATGACTACTACATCACGGATAATCGGAATTACTTTTATTGCACCGCTGGCTTTTTTAACAGTTAGGCGTACTTCAGTATCTTTTTTGCCACGAATCATGGGCAATACATCGTCGATACGCATATCAATTACATCAACAGGTTCTTCAGTACCCTGAGCAACTTTGATGATTTTATCGTTCACCTCCAACTCACCCTGGCGGGAAGATGCTGAACCGGGAACAATACTGACCACTTTAATAAAGCCATCTTCTTCGCGCAATTGAGCTCCGATACCTTCCAATTTACCAGTCATTCGAATGTTGAAATTCTCTTTTTCCAGAGGTGGAAAATATCCGGAATGCGGTTCATGCGCATTGGTAAAAATATTTACATAGTTGCCGATACGTTCGTCGCGACGTTCTTTATCTATGGTTTTTGACCAATTCTCCATGTTTTTGAGCAACTTTTCGCGCTCTTCTTTTTCAATCTCATCAATAGACTTAACTACCAATTCTTTATCACCATTTGTTTTGGCTTTTTCCTGGTTTTCCATCCGTTCCTGTACGCGGCCCAAGACCTGAAGTTTCAGATATTTTCTCCATCTTTCTTTCAGCTCGGCAATATCAGATGGGTTCTCAAGTTTATCGCCTTCCGTTTCAATTTTTTCATTGATACTGAAATCGAAGGGTTTAGACAGAAATTCCTTATAAAATCCTTTAACTAAAATCATTCTTTCGTCAAAAACTGCATTGACAAGATCGAAAAATTTGAAATTACCTCCCAATGCTGCATCGTCAAGACTATTGCGATAAGCTGAGAATTTATTTATGTCTTCTGCTAAGAAAAAACGCTTGTTGTTATCCAAACGTTTCAGATACAAATCATAAACCTTTTGAGAAAAGGCATCATTTATTTCTTCGGGGGCGTAGTGATTGTATTTAAGGCTTTGCAGCACTACCTCCATCAACAGCTGTTCCTTATTGTTGAGGTCATTTTTGATGTGAATACTTGTGGCGGATTCATGGCAGCGGAATGCAATAAAAACAGAGCAGGCGGCGACAAATATAGAAATCTTGCGAAACATAGTCATGTATAAGTTTTTAAGCTTTGGAGATATTCTCCGAAATGGAAAGGTGCCAATATTGTACCATTAGAACAACCGGAAGTACAATAATAATTTTTGTTTAACAGAATTTAACTATAAAAAACTTCATCATTAGATAATAAGTTGAAAAGATAGAAATAATTTAGAAAATTCTAAATAATTTTAGACATCTCACTCAATTTAGCTGACAAAGTTAATTAATACGTTTTAAAATTTCTTTTGTTTATGACAATGCAGATTAGATTGGCTATTTTTGAATAATAATCCCTAACAGGGCAATATAGTTACAATATGAACAATAATATATTTGTTAAGTTTTGACTAAATCCTTAAGCTTTATTAGATTATATTTTGGTCAAGATTTTTAATTTTTAACTGACAGATTATGACTTCCAAAGTTTTTTATAACGGCGATTTGCGCACAACCTGTACACATTTACATTCGGGAGAAAGTATTATTACCGATGCGCCAACTGATAACAATGGTAAAGGTGAAGCATTTTCTCCTACCGACCTTGTTGCATCAGCTCTTGCTACCTGTATGATTACAGTAATGGGTCTCAAGGCCAGGGCACATGAATGGAATATTGATGGTGCAGAATTGCATGTCACCAAAATTATGGCCTCCGATCCTCGTCGGATCTCAGAAGTGATTGTGGAAGTACAAATGCCTTTTGGCGATTTTGATGAAAAGGCTCGCAAGATATTGGAAAATACCGGCAAAACCTGCCCGGTTGCCATGAGTCTGCATCCCGATTTGAAGCAGACGATTCATTTTATTTGGCGTTGATCGCATACGTACCCGCGCAAGATTTGACAACTTTTAAAAAGTTGTCAAATCTGCACGCATACGCACACATGATAAAATTTTCCCGAAATGCATCCCACCAAAATAGCATCAATGGTCATCCTTAAGCATGGCAGCAAATACCTGCTTCTGAAAAGAGCAAAGGACCCCAATATCGGAAAATATCTGCCTGTGGGCGGAAAACTTGATCCCAATGAGACGCCAATGGCCTGTGCCATTAGGGAAACTAAAGAAGAAACCGGTATCGATATCGAAAATCCAAAATTTTGCGGTACATTAATTGAGACTTCTCCTGTTAATTACAATTGGATGTGCTATATTTATATTGCACAGATTGATGATATGACCCCTCCCGATTGCAACGAAGGAGAACTGGAGTGGATTGATGAGTCACAATTAGCGACTGTGCCTACACCGCCCACCGATTGGCATATTTATCAGTATGTCAAAGCCGGGCGTCATTTTGCATTTAGCGCAAGCTACGATGCTAATTTGAAAATAATTGAAATGGTCGATGAAATGGAGGGTATAAAATTGAACCTGTAGAAATAATACATTGTATATGATGGATGATGATTTAATACAGAACGGGCCACCTCAAAAACTGCTTTTATACAAGATAGCTATAGGAATTTACCTCATCCCGCTCAGCCTTACTTTTCTTGGCTTTGTATTGTCACTTATCGGATTTTTTTCCTGAAAAAAATCCGGCAAGGTTTCAAGTTTGGGGTATACTATTAATGGTTTTTGACATAATAATTACAATAATTGGCCTTATGCTTTTTAGCTTACTCATTTTGGCCTTAGGAATGTTTACATAAAACTAATTTTTGAAAAAAATAAAATTATGAAAAATCTACTGCTTTTTGCTTTTCTTACTCTCAGTGTGAATATTTTACAGGCACAGTTGAAATATGATGGCGTATCTATGGCCATTTTAGACCAGGCTGTGGATGACAAACGTGTAGCAGAAGACTGCTACGGCTTGAAAATTAAAACCATTTCACACAATGGACTGCTGCCGCTGAAAGGTATTAATATCAGCATTGTTGGGGATGACAATAAATTTCCCTATACAACTAATAAAGCTGCTGAAACCTTTATTGTTACTGCAAATGACAAACTGGTTATTTTGGTCGACGCCTTAAAGGCAGGCTATATCGGCGGATCGGTTTCCAATATTGAATTGGAGAAAGGAAAATTAAAAACACTGACAATCTACGTTTCTCAGAAACATGAACTGCCATTCAATGACGATAATGGACCGGTAGTAAAAAAACCGGTTATTTATTTCTATCCTGAAAAAGAAATGGATTTGACTATCCAATTGAAACCGCAGGGCGAAATCAGCTTCAGCTATCCCGCATACAATAAAGGATGGAAAGCTATTGTAACACCGAACGGAGATATTAAAATTGGAGAAAAAACCTATCCTTACCTGTTTTGGGAAGGTAATTTGAACCAAAAGAAAACAGTTTCCGACTTCAAAAGCGGTTTTGTAATTGAAAAAACACAGGTTGTTGCTTTTCTCGAAGAAAAATTAGCCTATATGGGCCTCAATCAGCGTGAAATGACTGATTTTATTACTTTCTGGGCACCACAGATGGAACAGCATGAATTCAATTTTGTACATTTTGTATGTGCCGAAGAATATGCTGCTCAAATTGCTGAATTGGAAATGAGTGTTAAACCGGATTCGGAAATCCGTATCAATCTATTTTTTGCACCCGTAAATGCTGATTTCAAAACACCCGTACAAAGGCTGCAGCAGTTCAAACGCAGTGGTTTCACAGTAGTGGAGTGGGGTGGAGCTGTACTGAATGAAATGCCTTAACAGCTTTAAAATATAGGTTTAAGTATCTGCGTGGATATAAAAATATCATATTTTTATATCCACTCGTGCTTTATTTAATTATGTTTCTTAAACTTTGACTTACTTAAAATGAACTCAGACACTGCCTTATTGGCTTACAGGGCTTACCGCCCCGAGGACCGCGATTCACTGCACCTATATGCGATGGGACTCTATATAGAGGATCAAGCACCCGAAAAAATGAATCCGGAAAAGATAGACCGATCTATTGCTTTTATGCAAGAACATCCCGATTTGGGAGAATTTCTCATGATAACGTTGGGCGAAACTGTTATCGGTTACTGCCTTATTACAAATTATTGGAGCAATGAATATGGCGGTAGAATGGTACTTATAGATGAGTTTTATATCGACAGTGAATATCGTGGCAAAGGCTGGGGCGCTCAATTCTTACAATTGTTGACTAAAGAAAACAAAAGAGAGGCCGTTGCCTACCAATTGGAAGTTTTTTATGGAAATGATCGGGCTTTGAAATTGTATAAGAAGCTTGGCTTCGAGGATCATGCCCGACATCATCTTATTTTGGAATAGTTATCCGATATGAATAATATAACTTCATAAATACCAAG
>CAINVS010000510.1 GCA_903854205.1 uncultured Bacteroidota bacterium
ATAAAAGAAAACTGAAAAATAATTTCGCTGCTGATTTCCCCTTTTTCTAATATTTCTTCAAGGACATCAATATTATTTCGATAATTGGCAACATGAAATGTTTTAATTAGTTTGCCGTAATCGGGCATGATGTTGGGGTCGAGCATTTGATCCGGATACTGCTGTTCGGATTTAAAATTATTCAAAAAATACAAAACCATGTCGGAATTATAAACAGTGTTCGGATATCGGACATTGAAGCGGTACCCATTGTACCAGGACTTCAAATCAGACATTATTTCTTCTGCTCTGCTTTTATTCACCAATACCAAATTCAGTAAATCCCTAACTTCTATTTCAATGAAGCCCATCAAATCATGAAAATCTTTATTTGATGTCAGGTGTTTTCCAATATTAAAGCCACTTGTCAGTCCGTCCATTGTTACAGGAGAAACACCCGTAATGAAAAACCTGTCCACAAAACCCTGTCTTGTAGCTATTTTAATAGCTTCATAAAATTTGCGGATATAACCGTCCTGAGAAACAGAACGTTTGAATTCACTCAAATCTCGTATAAGTATTTCATTGGTAAAATGATCGTATTCGTCTATGAGTAAATAAATCGGAATTTCGTCAGCTGTTTTTTCCTTCCAAGTTTTCAGGGATTGAAAAAAAGTACTCATCAGCTCCCCAGGGGAACTTGCAGCCGTAATCTGTTTTATTTCTTCGCTATCGAAAAGGTTATAACGTTCCATAAATCCATTCATAACGGAACGGATTCTTTTAAGAAAATAATTATAGGTATCCGTTTCCGTCTGGGTATCAATCCCACTAAAATCAAAACACAAGACCCGATAACTGCTCGCCATTGGTGTTTTATGCTGACCGATATAATATTTGGAAAAAAGCTTATCAAATTTATCCGCTTCCAAAATATCATAATAATATTCCAAAATGGAGATAAAAAGGCTTTTGCCCATTCTTTTCGGGCGGAGAAAAATGGAAAATCTTTCATCGGATTCCAACAATTCTATATATTTTGTTTTGTCAACGAACACATAATTGTCACGGACCAACTGTTCAAAATTGCTGATGCCGTATGGATATTTTACAGTTAACTGTTGCATGCTTTTTTCTTTTATGCAAATATAAGGATTTTGGGGAGATTTCAAAAGCTGCATTCGGCTCCGAATTAAACATACCTAATATAAAAACTGTTAAATAATTTTGAAACCCACATTGTTAGTAATTCAGTACAAACCAACTGATGTGTTAGATTCAATATTTCATGGCTTCGCAGGAATTTATTAAGTTCATCTGTAAAATTTCCTTCGTCTATATTTGGTATATAAAAATCTTTATCTGCATTTTATTTTTTATTTTAGCTTTTAAAAAAAAGCTACAGCATACAGTTCAAAACAGCCCTAGCCGCCTGCTCCGCTACGGCGTTTTTGGGCTGTTTTGCTGCTATGCTGTTTCCCTTTTTTTGCTCATGATTATGTAGCTTCCATTTTTGAACTAGGGAGCAAGGACAAGGCGAAAGCCACAGAATTGGCTCCTCATATAGTCAGGGTCTTTGCCGCGGCGGTCCGAAACCCGACAGCTCTCAGGGTCGAAGAACCAGCTGCCGCCGCGCATAACACGGTAACTGCCTCCTGATGCACCTTTGGGGTTCGTCTTTGAAGAAGCATCATAGTCTTCATACCAGTCTTGACACCATTCCCATACATTTCCACTCATGTCATAAATGCCCAATTCATTTGGCTTTTTCCCACCTACCGAATGTGTTTTACGGCCACTTGTTTCACCGTACCAGGCCACTTCATCCAAATTATTACTACCTGGATACTTATAGCCACGGCTTCTATTTCCGCCTCTTGCTGCATATTCCCATTCTGCTTCGGTGGGCAGTCGGTATTTTTTTCCGGTTTTGGCATTTAGCCTGCTGATAAAATCTTGTATGTCATACCAATAGACAGTCTCTACCGGGCAGTTTGGACAATTTTTAGAATACGATGGATTATTACCCATCACTGTTTCCCATTGTGCCTGTGTTACTTCATATTTGCCTATCTGAAATGAAGATAAACTCACCTGATGTGCCGGTTTTTCATGATCATGGCAATCTTCGCCCTGCTCAGATGTACAGCCCATGGTAAAAGTACCACCTTGCACATAGACCATAGCAATATCCACTGTTTTTGAAGAATTATTTCCATCCAACTCAAACGCACATTTTGTATATTTAAAATAATCGGCATAACGCATCCAAACAAAACCCTTATCTGCCCAAGATTCTCCCCAACTGTTAACAATCAGAAAAGTACCACCTTCTTTATTGTCATCATAACCAATCATACAAAGTGCATGTCCACCCAAGCTCAACTCGTTTTCTTTTGCTGTCCAAACAGCTGTTGTACAAGCCATAAAAGAAGGCATTGTTTCTATACCAATTACAACCGGGAAACCATCGGATATTGATTTTTTTATTTTTTTTAGTTGAATATCATTGCCTTCCGACTTATCGCTGAGGCGCATAAATGTTTTTATTTTATGGGCGTTGGCTTTTTGAAAAGAGCTGGCGATATTACCTTGGTAACACTCATCCGGAAAATCCTTTAACAATGTAACCCCTTTATTTTGTAGGATATTTAGGGCTTCACCAATATCAGTTCCTCTTTCACAATCGTTATCTACATTGCCTAACTGCTCTGTAGTTGCACGATATACAAAGCCCGGAGAAAAGGCATTTTCAGTGATTTTGTCAATGTTTTTAAGACCTTGTTTTTGTGCATACAAAATGGTGCGGGCATAATATGCCGTGGACCAACCTACACAGGTGCCGTATTTTTGGTTCTCCACTTTTGGACAATAGTCTTTTAGACTAAAAGAAGAGGGCAATTTTTCATAAAAGCTAAGTTTCAATGTTTCCTTTTTAGGAACTTTTTCATAAGATTTTTCATTAAAAACCATTCCCATCTTGGGGCGTATTGTTAATGGTTTATTTTCGATACTGTCTTGTTTTGTGACTGTTGATTCATTTTTACTGTTATCTTTAGAATTAGTACATGCCACAAATAACAAAAGTAGTGTGAAGTAAAAGAGTAATTTTTTCATTGTTTTGGGTTAATTAAACATAAATAACATTCATAAATTATACAAATACAATAGATTAAACTTTTTGATTCATTGCTATTATTAAATAGTTTGAATCCGAAATTTACTTATACGCCATTTCGTATAACCTTATTTTTGGCTTTAGAATAAATTTATCTTACATTATTTGTAAATTTCATTTCTCCTGCCTTTAAAAAATCGCTAAAGATACAGTTCAAAACAGACCTACTAGCCTGCTCCGCTACGGCGTTTTTGGGGTATTTTGCTGCTATGCTGTTTCCCTTTTTTTGCTCATGATTATGTAGCTTCCATTTTTGAACTAGGGAGCAAGGACAAGCGAAAGCCGTTGTTGAACATATCAGTTTTACAAAATCATTTAATACTAAAAAAGCCTGACAATCACAGATCTTCAGGCTTTTCATATCATAAACAACAATTACTTACTGAACCCTAATTCTTTTTACTTCTCCACCAAAATCAGTTTCAATCTTCAAGAAATACATGCCTGCACTGAGCTGTTTTAAATTGAGCTGATAGTCGCTTTCCGAATTATTGAATTCAGAGGTAAATACCACTCTTCCGAGGGCATCAAATACCGTAAAATTAGCCGTTTGAGAGGCTTTTGTAAGTCTGACGTTTACAGTTCCTTTGTTTGGATTCGGATAAACAAGAGCTGTTTCAGACGAAGTGGTAGGAAAGGTTGAAACGACTGTTGAATCGATGGTTTCGCTGGAATAAAAACTTAAACCGCCACGGATATTACGTTAAAATATCCTAAATTCAACCTACTAAAGAAGTCAAGATTATGCAAATCGTACTCGCAAACCCCCGTGGATTCTGTGCTGGCGTAGACCGCGCC
>CAINVS010000511.1 GCA_903854205.1 uncultured Bacteroidota bacterium
GATCCAAAAATTGAGATCGACCGAAAATACAATGATGTAGCCAGAATTTTGGCCGGTATGGACATCGAATCTACCTCTCAATTCTATGCTGTAACACAGACTGCAAGTTGGAAAAACTACAAAAAATCAGCCGATGAAGGTTGGGCAGCTGCCGACTCAAAACGTTTCAATGCTATGCGTGAGTGGGCATCAAAAGAATTGGCCGAACTGAACACTGTAGATGGTGATATTTTCTATCCATTCTCAGGACCTGATATCTACTACTCTTATCAGTTCTTCCCTACTGCTAAAAACTATCACCTTTTCGCATTGGAACCGGCAGGTAATCTCAGCTTCCTGAAAAGTGATGACTTGAAATGGGAAAGCTATTGCAACCATGTTGCCCAAACTATAGACGATTTCATTGCAGGTGGGTTCTTCCACACCAAACATATGCGTGTAGACATGCAGGTGAACGGTGTATTGCCTACACTATTGGTTTTCCTGGTTCGCAGCGGCAACACAATTGCTAAAGTAGAACCTGTCGATATCAAAGAAGATGGCAGTGTAGTAGTTTCTGAAAAGGGAAATTTTGCCTCAGTTCGTGTTGACTTCCTCGATGCAAAAACTAAAAAACTGAAAAGTCTTTTTTATCACTCCTGTGATGTTTCTGACGAAGGTTTTGCTGCCCGTCCGGGTTTGAAAAAGCATATTGAAGCAGTTGCGGTAAACCGTACTTTCACTAAATCTGCCAGCTACCTGATGCACCGTCCAAACTTTGTACAAATTCGCGATATTATTTTGGCAAAAGCACCTGCTGTTTTCCAGGATGATACTGCCGTACCTTTCAAATTCTACAGCCCTGAAAAATGGTCATTTACTTTCTTCGGTAAATACTCAGGTCCGATCAAATTGTTTGAAGTACGCATGCAAAAAGATCTGATGGATGCTTATGGCAAAAATCCTGTTCGTCCGCTTCCTTTTTCTTTGGGATATCATTCAAGTCATGATTATGACAATATGATGATTTCCAAGCGTAAGTAACAAAATTTTTACTGTAAAATATTAAAAGGGCTATCCGCATACATATTCGGATAGCCTTTTTTGCATATTCTTAGTTCTAAAATTGGAAACATGGGCGTAATCATTGAAAAAATAATGGCTGTTTATCCGGAATATTCTGAAGTCCACCTTAATTTTGCTGGGGAAACACTACATACAATAATATACGGAACAGCCGAGCTATTAAATATTTCGATAAATGACAAGCTATCAATTCCTGTAGAAGTCCTTTTCAAAGACCTTCTGACCCACCGCATGCTGAAAGACTTTAAAGATGAGGATTCCGGTATCCGTCAGGATGGGGAATATTTTATCTGTAGGGGAAAAATCCGATATGCTTTTATGCTCGAAAACAATTGCATCATGGATATTTTTCTCACAAATGGCCAATTGTATATTTCTTTTATGTTAACGGATCTGAAAGGAGAAAATCCTAATATTGAGGAAGGCATTGAAATTACGTTGACGGGATTGGAATTTTATTCTTGGACGACATAAACCCGGATTTGAATAAATAACAGGTTATTTAACATTAAAAAAGTGGAAAAAGAAAGTACATGTTGGACTATTTGTCAGGAATGTCTGGGATACGGCAAAAAAAACAGAGTTTTCAAAAAGCAGGTCCAGGCTAAGCTTCAGGAGATACTCGATCAATTTAATAAAAGTAAGTTAGAAGGATCTGGATTGGTTCGTCCAAATCTTCATCTTAATACCTGTATAAACTGTGGAGGCTCCGGACTTGTTCGTTCCGACAGCTTCCCCATTGCTGATAAAGAAAACTTACCGCATCTTGCTATAATCGGAGCCGGGATTGGCGGCGTGGCTTTGGCACTCGCTTGTTTACATCGTGGAATTTCCTTCACATTATACGAACGCGATAATAGCTTCGATGCCCGTTCTCAGGGCTATGGACTCACTTTACAACAGGCAAGCAATGCCATAAAGGAATTTGGTATTTTCGCCTTAAAAGATGGGGTAAATTCAACAAAACATGTAGTCCACACTACTGATGGAAAGGTGATTGGAGAATGGGGAATGAGAAAAAATTTAGAACAGAAGCCAAATCCAAAACGTACAAATATACATATTGCACGACAAGCTTTGCGCTTAGCACTCCTTGAGCAACTCGGTGGAGATGAAGCTGTGCAGTGGGGTCATCAGTTAATTGATTTTAAAGAAGCCAATGGAGGAGTTGAACTGAGTTTTCAGGTAAACGGAATTACAAAGCAGGAAAATGCAGATCTGATCGTTGCTGCCGATGGCATTCGAAGTACGGTCCGCAGGTTACAGATTGGGGATTTAAACCCGTTGCGTTATTTGGGTTGTATAGTAATCTTAGGCATTTGTCCTTTGAGTGCGCTCGACTGTATAGAAAGTCCACTACTTGACTCTGCAACAGTTTTCCAAACTGCCAATGGTAATGAAAGAATTTATCTGATGCCTTATACTGCCGATTCGGTGATGTGGCAACTCAGTTTCCCAATGCTGGAAAATGATGCAATGGCATTGAGTGCGCTTGGACCTAAAGCACTAAAAGAAGAAGCTTGCCGTAGAGCGAATTGGCATGACCCTATTCCTCAGATTTTAGCAGCTACTCAGGAAGCTCAAATTACAGGCTATCCTGTATATGACCGGGAACTTATCGACGCTCAATTGTTGGGAAAAGGGGAATATGTTACCATGATCGGTGATGCGGCCCACCCGATGAGTCCCTTTAAAGGACAGGGCGCAAATCAGGCCCTGCTCGATGCTTTGGCTTTGGCTAGAGCTATCTTATCAGGATGTAGCAAATCAAATTGGAGAGAAAGCGGTTTGCGAAAAACGGTCTTAAATGATTTTGAAAAAGACATGCTGGCCCGCTGCGCCTCAAAAGTAAAAGGTTCAGCTGCCGCTGCGCAATTCCTCCATAACGAAATTGTTCTGGATAAAGGGGATCGGCCAAGAGGGCGAAGCAAAAAGCAGCTTGATGATTTATAACTTTTCAGCTCTGTTCTCAAATCTTCAATTGTTGTCTGACTCACCCAAAACCCCTCTCTCCAAAAAGAGGTCAATTAAATATTCTCCATTGAGCTTCCCCTCTTTTTGAAGAGAGGGGATACCCGCAGGGAGGGGTGAGTTATATACGCTAAAAAACCTGCTATTCCGCTCTTCCAAAGTCTCAATTTTCAAATCCTCAAATTGTTGTTAACTTTGGATATTTCAATAGCTTTCCCTTTTCCATTAAAAGTTTCTTTGCCTCCTTCCAATCAGGAAGTTTATCAGTACTAAAAGTATAAGTACGTAATTCAGAAGCAAGCCCTGCCGATGCTTTCATCGATTCCTGATGCGCTCCGCTTTGATAGGCAAAAGCTTTCATGTCCTCCTCGGTTTCCCAGGCGGTCAGTGTATAATGCAGTTTTCCAATGCCGGTTTTTTTGAATTTCAAAAAGCCTTTCTGTTTTACAACCTGTTTACTGATACTCAGTGCATAATAAGACAGGGCAAAAAACTTCCAAATACTTTTGAGTTTGATGGAGCTAATCGTAATAATCATTGGGGAATTTTTAAAAATTAGTCCAACACCATTTCAGGTGCGCCCCCTTCAGGAACCACCAATTTTCCGGCTGTTTTAGCTCTGATCTCTTCTTCACTTACGCCGGGTGCGCGTTCCAACAGATGGAAGGCATTGTCTTTAATATCAAAGATGCCAAGATCTGTCACTACTTTTTTGATACAGCCGGCACCGGTAAGGGGCAAGGTACAGGCAGGGAGCAGTTTTGAATTGCCCTCTTTATCTGTGTGCATCATTGCAACAATAATATTGCGGGCAGAAGCGACAAGATCCATAGCGCCGCCCATGCCTTTTACCATTTTGCCCGGTATTTTCCAGTTGGCAATATCGCCGTTTTGTGCCACTTCCATAGCACCAAGTACAGTTAAATCTACATGACCGCCACGTATCATTTCAAAACTCTCAGCTGAGCTGAAGAGCGAAGCTCCCGGCAACATTGTTACAGTCTGTTTACCTGCATTGATGAGATCGGCATCTACTTCTGCTTCTGTCGGAAATGGTCCCATGCCGAGCAGTCCGTTTTCTGACTGAAGAAAAACATGCATTCCGGCAGGGATATAATTTGCAACGAGGGTTGGAATTCCGATACCCAAATTTACGTAGTAACCGTCTTTCAATTCTTTGGCTATGCGCTTGGCTAAGCCGAATTTATCTAAACCCATGTTATTTTAATTTGAGGATTTGAGAATTTGAGAATTTGAAAATACTTTTTTCTTTTAATTTTCAGTTGTTTTTAGTCGTGCTGATTATTTTAGATAATACATTAATTATTGAAGCCAATTCCACCGCTAATTCGTTATTAGTCGGATAGGATTTGGATAAATTACAAAGTTTTATCCAATACATAGTTTCATCTGCTTCCTTTGCAGCTATTTTCATTTTGTGAATAAAATCCGCTTTGCTCTGAGCATTTTGGGCTTCTCTTACATTGGCACCTATTGATGTGCCTGATCGGAACAACTGTTTTGAAAGATTATATTTTTTCTCATCATCCAGTAAATCACAAAAATCTATAATATCTAATGAAAAACAAAATGTCTTTTCGACAATAATATTTGGGCGATCATCACGCATAAAAGGGGAATTGAAAATTAGGGGAATTTTAAAATTTATATTTCAGTACAAAAATATAACAAAAAAATCCACTTGTCAAGTCCGGTTTAAAAATTAAGCCTTCTTTTAGCAAAAGAATAGTCTAATTCTATGTATTCAAAAAATCTAAAAATTCTGTAAAAAGAATTCCTTTATTTTGCAAATTATTGTTAATCAGTAATAAAAATAAAATTTTTCAAATTCTCAAATTCTCAAATTCTCAAATTATTTA
>CAINVS010000512.1 GCA_903854205.1 uncultured Bacteroidota bacterium
GATCAGTACAAAGTATTTGGCCTTAATGGGCATTGGCGGAAAGAGCAGCATGAGTACGCGGTTGGGATAGAGCATGCCGAAGGCTACCAACACACCGTAAACAGCGCCGGATGCTCCAACTGCAGGCTGATTGAGTGCAGCATTTGCATAAGCCAGATCAGGATCACTAAAGGTTTGATTGTTCATATAAAGTTTAATACCTTCCTTATAAACAATTGCGGCCTGGTCGGGGCTAAGCTGTTGCATAGCATACTGAAGCTCTATATATCCGGCTAATTGATGTAACATTACAGCCCCCAAACCTGTTAGGAAGTAAAAAAGCAGGAATTTTTTGGCACCCATCGCCAATTCAGTATCGCGGCCAAACATAAATAGGGCATACATATTGAAAAAGATATGAAAGCCACCACCGTGCATAAACATGTGCGTGATGATCTGATAGGGCCTGAATGCTTCACTGCTGAAAGGATACATAGCCAAATACTCCTGCATGGTCGGCTGAAAAATCAGCGAGGCAAAAAACATGAGTACGTTTATGATAATCAGGTTTTTGATAACTTCCGGTATAAATGGCATCTATTTTTTAATTTGAGAACCGAACGGAGCGAACTCCGCGCAGCGATTTTTGAATTTGAGCATTATATGTACTTTAATCTGAGCAAGCGTCTAACTCATCCCCTCTCGTCTCCAGTGACGAGACTCTTCTAAAAAGAAATGGCTTTTTCGGCCTAGCCGAAAGACTCCATAAGCAGTAGTCAGAAAAGCCTATCTTTTTTAATGAGCTATGCTCATTGTAAAGAGATGGGGTTGAGCTAAGTCCCTTTTTATTATTTGGCAACCAATTTAACTCATTAGGCAAAAATAATAAAAAAAGGCTGTTTTCATGCAGTAATCACTACATCAAAACAACCTATTATTAAAAAATGTTCGTTTCAGAACAGTTAAGGTATGTTAACCTGCGTAGGCAACTACCTCGGTCACTTCCGGAATCATACGTTTCATCATACCTTCAATCCCGCTTTTCAGGGTGACGGTAGAAGAAGGACAGCCGCTGCAGGAACCCTGCATGACTAAAGTCACTACGCCATTGACAAATGATTTGAACTCGATATTGCCACCGTCCATTTCCACAGCCGGTTTCACGTAGGTTTCAATCATCTGTTTTATTTTCTGAACAATTTCGGCGTTTTCACCGGTATATTGTTCGCTTTCTTCGGTTGTCAGCTGCGATTTCAGTGCTTCAAATCCTTCTTTGACAATCTCACCGCCATCGGTAAGATAATTTTTCAAAAAGTTCTTGAGGTCAAGCATGATATCTGTCCAATCGTAATTGAACTCTTTGGTAATGGTAATAAAATTATTACAGATATAAACAGCCTTGACATAAGGCAGTTCAAAAAGTACAGCTGCCAAAGGAGACCATTCTTTGGCCAATTCCTCCTCTCCTTCTTTGAAGTCGGCAGTACTTTTTGGATAGAGCATCTGATTTGTTACAAATTTCAGCGTCTCGGGATTCGGTGTCTGCTCAGTATAAAGCATTACCGGCGGTTTTCTTGGTTGTTCTTTTACTTCCATGATTTATGAGCGAAAAGAGAAAAAGGATACGATATTGAGCTGTTCTTTTTCTTCGTTATAATAATTATTAATTATTTCAAAATATGCTGATTAAAGTTTATTGGTTGCGTAGGGTAAGGTAGTTTTCAAAAAATCAAAGGCTGATAGATTTGTGAACATCATTTTTACCGCTCCGTCTGTTTCTGCTCTAATGACTCATCGGGAGTTGCATCGCGCCCAATAGTAATGTTTTCAAATCTGATATCAAAAGTATTATCCTCAACTATAATGATATCAAAAATAAAGGTTTTTTGAGGGCCAAACCCCGGTTTTCCCATTGTCAAAATGGGTTTCATTTTAACTTTTTACAAAAAATCAAAATATTCGTCTTATTCCATAAGGATCGCTCTTTAGATTTAATCTAAATGCAAAGATAACAAAATACTATTTGATTGGTTTTGAAAAAAGGAAAATTAATCATTCTACACTTTAAATCTGAAAAGACTGGAGTGCTTCAGCAAATCGTTCCAGTTCGGCAGGGCTCTGAAAGGCCCAACAACCTTCATAAACATAGCTTTCTGTTTTAAAGCTGTTCAACAGCGTAACCTGTTCGGCAAAAGTCGGATTGCCGATCTGATCGCGGCCAATATAATTTCCGGGCACAGAAACCAGCCAGATTCCGTCGTTGTAACTTGCATTGAAATGATAAATAATATCATTATTCAGATTGGGAAGACCTTCGGTCACAATCTCAAAGTTCTCTTTAGTTCGAATTTTATTAATACAGTTCATAGGCTGAGGCATTATTCTTATTAGTCTTTTCTATATATTTAAAAAAAATTCAATTCATATTATATAAATTAGACACTATTAAACTCATTTTCAGTAAATTATTCATGAATATTCCGGTTAGTTTATTGGGTGCCCGTGCCGATGCCATTATGGATATCGTTATTCCCTCTTTATATGTTATCCTTCCTATTTTCTGGTGGTAATGATTGACATGGTACTTACTGGTCAGACGGGTGTTGACTTGTATGTGGTTGGCTTTTTTATCTAAATCCTCAAAACAGTCTAAGCGGTCTCCAACTGCTTAATCATTTTGTCCGCTCCTTTGTAGGATTTATCGGCTTTTGATTTGTACAGCGCCTCCAGGGCCTTATCCTTATTCTGATATCCAAGCCATTCAATTTCGGCCAGCGTATGCAGATAAAGTCCCTCTTGTGGTACGAGTGCCAGGGCCTTATCGATATGTTCTCTGGCTTTTTCCGGATTTTTAAAGGCCCTGAGGTATAGAAAAGCCAGATTGTTATGAGCCAAAGCATAGCTGTCATCACTGGCCAGTGCCTGTTCCAACAGTTCTTTCGCCTCTTTGTAACTGCCTACTTCGTCCAGAATATAGGCCATTTCCACCAACATATCCACTGTGCCGGGAAATTTGGTCAGTCCGGCCCTGAAAACTTCCAAGCCTTTGTCGGTCATTCCTTTGAACAGTGCATAAACCCTTCCCAAATTGTGGTAGGGCTCGAAGCTTTCTGATCCCAAAGCAATGCAGCGTTCGTAATGAAAGACCATTTCATCGGCATAGCGCTTCTGTTCCGGCAGATAAAAGGCATAATCAAAATGCACTTCGTAAAAATCGGGATCAAAATCCAAAGCTTTGCGCATGATTTCCAAGCCCAGCATTTTCTTTTGGAAGTCAATAAGTCTGCGGCCAATGGAATGATAGATATAAGCGTAGCGAGGAGCTCTATGCATAAAGCTGTCGAAAAGCGGCATTTCCTTTTTGTATTCCTCCAGATATTTAAGGAATTCCTTTTTGCCAAAATACCAAAGCATAGATAGGATTATCACCTTGTTGTGCCAATAACTTTTATCCTGTTCAGGCAATTTATCACAGATTTCGGTAAGCAAAAGTGCCACTTCGGGTACCTCGTCTTCAATGGCGCTCATAAACATCATTGCCGGAATAAAGGGAGACTTATCATCACGGCTATTGATGAGTTCCAATGCAAGCAAGGTATTTTTTTCGTCGTTACTGAACAGCAGGCTGTGCAGACTTTCTATTTCATCTTGAGTCCAGGACATATTCATAAATGTAAATAAGTATTATTTCGCTTCCAGTTCCTTAATCATTGCTCCGCAGCCTTTGTAACCCGGTTCCACTTCCATCCCCTTGTGCAAAGCTTCATTTGCTTTTTCCTTATCTTTAAACCCGTACCAGTACACCTCAGCTTTCGTATGCCAATAAAGTCCTTTTAGAGGCTTGATTTCCAATGCCTTGATTATATGACGCAGCGCCAGTTCATGCTCATTTTTAAATTCACTCCAAAGCAAAAAAGAAAAATTGTTATGCGCTAAATGACTGTCGGGATTTATTGATATGGCCTGTTCCAGTAAAGATCTGGCTTCCAATTTGTCTCCATTCTCTTTTACAGACATCGAAAGTTCTATCATTGTTTCCCATCTGCTTGGAAATTTTGACAGACAGAACCGGAATACATCTATTGCTTTTTTAATATCCCCTTTAAGCATGTAGGCTTTTCCCAGATTATGGTAAGTACCAAAAAATGAACTTTTTATGCCTAAGCATATATTATAATGACGAATAATAGTGTCAGCATTTTTTGCTTCTTCGGGTAGGAAGAATGCATAATCAAAATTTACGTTGAAATCTTCCGGATTGGCTTCTGCTCCTTTTCGCAGAAATTCCAAGCCGTTTTTGGGCATTTTAAAGTTTTTTATCAGCTTTCTGCCTATTTCATAGTAGGTTTCAGAGAAGCGGGGAGCCTGAAATAAGAAGCTGTCAAATAGGTCAATATGTTTTTCGAAATTTTCAACCAATTCATTTTTTGTTTTGGAACTGTTATCATTAATTAAATTACAGACATTTTTCCAATAATTGCGAACAGTCGGATCCAACATTTTCAATATCCCTTTAACTGAATCCACAATATCGTATCTGACCGATTCAGCTACTGACAGGAAAACAAGTAAAGGCGCAAAGTCATCTTTATTTTCGACCTGTTTCAACAGTTCCAAAGCCAATATCTGATTGTCTTCATCAGCACTGAGCAGCATTTTTTGAATTTTATCAAGTTCTTCTTTAGACCACATGCGATGTAGGAGATTTTAGATACTGGAATTGAGACCCCTGAGATTTTAGATGGCTAGAAAGGTGCTTCGAGTTCCCTAATCAACTGATCTCCATCTTTATAATGTTGTTGTACTTCTTTAGCCTTATACAATGCAGCCAATGCTTTTTCTCTGTTTTTAAACCCATACCATTCCACCTCGGCGAGAGTATGCCAGTATTTTCCTTTTCCTGGCAATATTTTCAATGCTTTTTTGATATGTTTCAGTGCCTGTTTATATTCCCCAAATTCACTCCAAAGTAAAGAGGAAAAATTGTTGCGGACCTCATGACTTTCAGGATTTATCCGCACAGCCTGTTCCAGCAGTTCTCTGGCTTCTACTATTTTTCCCTGTTTTTTCAGTGCAAGTGACAACTGAACCATTGTCTCCCATCTTTTGGGGAATCGGGTAAGGCAATATTGGAAAATTTCAATGGCTTTTAGAATATCACCTTTATGTAAATAAATGGTGCCCAGATTGTGATGCGACCAAAAATAGGAGTTGTTTAATCTCAGGCAATTATTGTAATAACTGATGATAATTTCTATGTTGGCAGGTATTTTTGGCAAATAATAGGCATAATAAAAACTTGCTTTATGATCGTCCGGATTGGCCACAGCTGCTTTACGCAGGTATTCTAAACCCTTTTCATACCTATGTAAATCTTCTATCAGTTTCCTTCCAAAATCATTGTAAAAAAATGAAAAACGCGGCGACTGTTCCAAAAAACTGTCAAAAAGCCCGATATGCTTTTCAATATTTTCGATTTCTTTAGCTTTTATTTTAAGCCCATCCATAAATGGCGACCAAACACTGCATACATTTTCCCAATAAGTGCAAAGCTTGCTCTCAGCACAATTGAGCACTTGAAAGACATATCTTAAAACCTCCGGACGGGTATATTCAGTTACAGCCAAAAACGAAAGCAAAGGAACAAAAAAATCTATATTTTCCTGAGATTTCAACAGCTCTAGGCCGAGCAGCTGATTGTCCTCATCGGCACTGAGCAGGAGTTTTTGAATTTTAACGAGTTCTTCTTTTGACCACATGGGAGTTGAAAGTTGAAAGATGGAAGATAAAAGTTAAAAGTACCAGTTACCAGTCTTAGTTACCGGCTTCCATAACTTTTATCAGCTCATCGCCGGCACTGTAGGATTCATCTGCTTTTTTAACCATCAAAAGCACTTCCATTGTCTTCGTTTTATCAGTAAATCCATAATAATAAACCTCGGCCAATGTATGCCAAAAAATACCTTTGGGATTGATGGCAATTGCTTTTTCTGCATATTCAAGGGCAAAATCAAATTCTTTGGTCAATGTCCAGAGCAGATAGGCCATATTGTTGTGGGCAAGTAGAATTTTCAGGATCATTTTTCAGAACAAGTTCCAATAAAGACCGTCCAAATGATACATAAGGTCCCTTCAAATAGCTGATTGCCCTCATCAACGCTGAGCAGGAGTTTTTGTATTTTATCGAGTTCTTCTTGGGACCACATGGAGATGAAAGATAAAAGAGGAAAGAGGAAAGTTGAAAGTTGAAAGACGAAATCCACCCAATCGACTCTATCCCTCTAAGTGTTTAAGTAAAAAAGTGTGTTTTAAAATGTCTTGTCCTAAAAAAAGTTTACATTGTTTAATAAATTCATCAAATCCGCA
>CAINVS010000513.1 GCA_903854205.1 uncultured Bacteroidota bacterium
AAACAAAATTCCGAAAAAGTTAAGACCATTTTAGAAAGACTAAATCTTGGTAGTAAATTGAGGTCAAAACCTTCAAAGCTAAGTCAAGGGGAACAACAACGTGTTGCAATTGCCCGAGCACTTGTCAACTCACCACAGCTAATTCTAGCCGATGAGCCTACCTCAAATTTAGATGATGTTAATTGTACCGAGGTTGTTAATCTTCTTCTTGAACAAAGTAAAGAATCAGGCTCAACACTCATAATCGTTACCCACGATGGACGACTTAAATCAATGTTCGAAAACAAAATAGAACTTACAAAAAAGTACTAAATAATGTGCACAGTGACTTATCTTCCTCTAGGAAATAATGAATTTTGCCTTACCTCTAACAGAGATGAAACTATAGGCAGGCAACCCTTAGATTTGTTTTATGATGAAGACAATATGCTTCTTTATCCTAAAGAACCAAAACATGGTGGAACTTGGATTTCGGCATCTAAGGACAATAGACTTGTATGTTTATTAAATGGAGCCTTTCAGAAACATAAGCATGAACCGCCCTATCGCAAAAGTAGAGGACTGGTTGTTTTAGAATATTTCGATTACTGCAGTACAACTCAGTTCATTTCAAATTATTATTTCGACGGAATTGAACCATTTACTATGGTTATCTTCGATAATAGTAAATTATACGATTTTAGATGGGATGGTCTTGAGAAACACCTAAAAGAACTCGATGCAAAACTGCCTCATATTTGGTCATCTAGTACCTTGTACTCAGATGAAGTAAAAGAAATGAGGATTTCCTGGTTTCAAGACTGGCTCAACTCAAAAACACCCAAAAATGCTGCAGAAATCTTACATTTTCACAAAACAGCAGGGGCAAATGATAAAGAAAATGGGTTGATAATGAGCCGTCAAAATAATTTGGTCTGTACGGTATCTATTACACAGGTAATTAAAACGCTAAAAAAGTTTTCTTTTAACTATTTAGATAGAATAATTAAAAAAGAACTAACTAATTTCATAGAAATATCACATTAAAGTGTATCATTTGCAGGAAATGGTACGCCCTTGAAGGCTGTATTATTGTAACTACCGATGCACAAGCTTTTGTTTTAAAAACTGGAGGGTCTGCTGCATTGAATGAAGGAAAGACTAAAGATCTTTCAAAAAATGAAGAATTTTTAAAAGTCTCATCACAGACAGCATTGAAGGATTTGGAAAAATCAAAATAATCTAAAGGAAATTCTTTTCTTTCATGCTAAAATGAAATTATATTAAAAGCATCATTTTGGAGGCTTTAACCCAGATCCGTCATTAGAAATTCTATTCGCTTCGCGGAGCCTTCGGGTTCCAAACCCTAAATTGCTGTGAAACTAAGCACTTACTCGTTTTTTGGGTTTAAAAATAGGGGCAACTATTTATAGAGCTCTCTCGTCTGGGACGAGATCGGTTCGCCTTGCGGTCCTTCGGTTCTTCACCCCAAAAAACTCCGTGAGCACTTATTTTCACTGTGTGGAGCCCTTCGGGGTTCGCTTCGCGGTCCTTCGGTTCTTTGCCATTTAGGCTTTCATCACGAACTCAAATGACGGATCTGGGATAATGGTTGAAAAGCAATGACAAAATGAGTGCCCAAGTAAAAATAAAATTGTCTTATCACTTTTTTTAAAACTGTAATCCATTGTATCATCAGTAGGACTTTTTTTAGCTTTACGATTTCAACAAGTTTTATTATCTTTGCATTTTAAAACCAAAAACAATCAATTTCTATGTTGGTACAAATGTTCAAATCAAAACTGCATCGCGTCACTGTTACACAAGCAGACCTCAACTATATGGGCAGTATAACCATTGATGAGGCATTGATGGAGGCTGCCAATCTGTTGGAAGGAGAACGCGTACAAATTGTGAACAACAATAACGGTGAGCGTTTCGAGACTTATGTTATTCGCGGTGAACGTAATTCGGGAATAATATGCCTGAACGGTGCAGCGGCCAGAAAAGTACAGATGGGCGATATATGCATCATCATTTCTTATGCATACATGAACTACGAAGAAGCCAAAACATTCAAACCTGCTACGATTCTCGTAAACGATAAAAATCAAATCCTGCAACCGGGAAATTAAATCTGAAACAGTGGCCGAAACAAAGATATCAACAGCAAACATTGTAAAATCTTTACTCAAATTCCTGCTCTTCCTTGGGGTAGGAATTGGTATTTTATACTTTGTCTATCAGAATCAGGAAGCAGGTTTTCAGAAAGAATGCGCCTTTAAAAACGAATTTGACTGCGAAGGCAAATGTACGGAAACTTCGTTGCTGAACAAGATGTTCAATGATTTTGCCGCTGCCGATCTTTTTTGGCTCTTAATGGTCTGTATTGCCTTTATGATCAGCAATCTCAGCCGCTCACTGCGCTGGGTTCTGCTCATCCGTCAGCTCGACGGCGGCGGAAAGTACCATCCCAAATGGTACAATGCTTTTTTTACCACTATGATCGGCTATTTGGTGAATTTGGCCCTGCCCCGCGCCGGAGAATTTGCAAGACCTGCCACCTTGGCACAATATGAAAAACTACCGTTGGATAAGCTTTTTGGCACTATTGTTACGGACAGGATCATGGATATGCTCATGTTGCTTTTGGTGGTCGGACTTACCTTTTTACTTCAGTTTCAAAATATTTACAATTTCCTCAGTGGAAAAGCAGCTGAACCGCCCAAATGCAATGTCCCCTTACCTGTTGCAGAAGCCGGTTCTTCAATTCCTTGGGGTTGGATTTTCATAGGACTTTTCATAATGGGTGTTTTGGGACTTGCCCTTATCTGGCTGCTTCGTGAGCGTCTTAGAAAATTGACCATTTATAAAAAAATAGAAGGTATGGTTTTCAACTTTGCCGACGGAATCAAGACAATTTTTGCATTGCGCAGAGGAGATCTGCTACAGTTTTTCTTTCATACCATAGTTATTTGGACCATGTATTTCCTGATGACTTATCTTTGCTTTTTTGCCTATGCACCAACTGCCAATCTGGGAATAATGGCGGCTTTATTGGCATTTGTCTTTGGTTCTTTCGGTATTCTTATTCCTTCTCCCGGAGGTATGGGTACTTATCAGATTGCGGTAACTGCAGCTCTTGTAATTTTTGGCATCGCCAAAGCTGACGCTTTTGCTTTCTCCAATATCCTCTTTTTCACTATCAACATTTTCTGCAATGTGGCATTTGGTTTGCTTGCCTATATTTTGCTGCCTATACTTAATAGAAGTACTAAGGTAGAAAGTAGAGAGTAGAGGGACTTTAATTGTTAAAAATCTGATCTATATTTTTAACGCAAAGGTTTTGTGCCTGATTTATATTTAAAGGAAGAGCAAAGGACGCAAAGCAATCCCTTTGGGATTGGGCACAATAGTCCGTTTTTAAACTTGTTACTGAACTTTTTTTAACGCAAAGGTTTTTTGCATGATCTATATTTAAATAATCGGGCAGTCTTTGCGCACTTTGCGTGTTTCTCTTTTCCTTTGCGGTTAAATGCTAGAGAAAACGAATAGCTAAAAATCCGCATATCCGCACAACTTGTCCCGACCCAAGACGGGATCATCACATTATTATAAGTTATGTTAATCGACACACACTCACATATATACGCTTCTGAATTTGATTTCGACAGAGATGCTATGATGGCTCGTGCATTTTCACAGGGCGTAGAAAAGATTTTCCTTCCAAATGTAGATCTGGAGTCTATTCCGCGTATGCTGGAACTGGAAGCCAAATACCCAAACAACTGCTTTGCCATGATGGGCCTTCATCCATGTTCTGTCGGGGCAGACTATAAAGAGGTCCTAAATACGATAGAAAGCTGGCTGGGCAGAAGGAAATTTGTCGCTGTCGGCGAGATCGGGTTGGATTATTACTGGAGCAAAGAATTTGTGGAAGCGCAAAAAGATGCTTTCCGCATGCAGTGCCGTTGGGCAATGGAGCTCGACATTCCCATTATCATTCATGCCCGCGATTCATTGGATGATCTCATCCAAATTGTAAGTGAAGAGAAAAAAGATGCCCGCCTCCGCGGGATTTTCCACTGTTTTGGCGGTACCCTTGAGCAGGCAAAACAAATTATGGATCTTGGCTTTAGCATGGGCATAGGTGGCGTACTCACCTACAAAAAATCTGGATTGGATGAATTGGTAAAAAGCATTCCACTGGAATGGCTGGTCTTGGAAACCGATGCGCCCTATCTTACACCTGTTCCGCATCGCGGCAAACGCAATGAGAGCGGCTATATACGCATCATTGCCGAGAAACTGGCGGAAGTAAAAGGACTGAGTTTGGAGGAAGTAGCAGAAGTAACGACTGCAAATGCGGAGAAAATATTTATCAGATAAATAAAAATCTAAAATAAGTTTTAATACAACAAAAGCCGCCCAAACAGGCGGCTTTTGCTATTAAATTAAGAACAGGTCTTCTATCTTATCAACCTATCCTGTCTTTTATCTTTAAACTTTTATCTTATTATCACCTCATAAGGCATTCTTGCCTGAGCACCCTTACAATCCTTGATTTCTCTAATTGTTCTGAGTAATTTAGCCAGATCTTCACCGAAAATAGAAGCACTGATAGCATCCTGAATAAACTCGGGACTGAAAGCAGCCTTTTTATTATCATCATCGCCAAAGCTCATCAGTGTTTCTTCAAAGCTTTTGGTTTTAGGGAAAGATGAAATTTTATAATCAGTCAGATTGGCCAATTTTGCTGCAGCTTTGATGGCATCATCCAATCCGCCCAGTTCATCCACCAAGCCGATTTCTTTAGCAACATTACCCAACCAAACACGGCCTTCGGCAATGGTATCAACATGTGCACGCGGCATATCTCTACCCGATTTGGTGCGGCCTTCGCTCACTCTGTTTTTGAAAATATCATAGATCTCTTCAATTGACTGAGTGATGATTTTTCCTTCCTCATCATTAAAAGCATAAAACATTCCGCCATCGCTGCTCATTGTGGAGAATCGACCTGTTTTTACAGTATCCATTGTGAGCCCCATATGTTTTTCATATAGTTCACGTGTATTAGGAATCATTCCAAAAACACCGATAGAACCTGTTATGGTATTGGTTTCGGCATAAATTTTATTCGAATTTGCTGCAATATAATAACCGCCCGACGCCGCGACATCACCCATAGAGGTCACTACTTTGATACCTTTTTCCTTGGCTTTCTCAATTTCGCGCCAGATGATTTCCGATGCAAGCGCAGATCCGCCACCGGAATTTACACGGAGAACAATTGCTTTTACATCGTCTTCTTTACGAAGGTCACGGATAATTTTGGCATATTTATCGCCACCGATAGAACCCTGACCGCCTTCACCGTCAACAATGCTGCCCTCAGCATAAACAACAGCAATTTTGCTGCCTTTTACCTTTGACTTGTTCAGTTTCGATTTGTTAATTTCGTAGTATTTTTCCAAACTCACTACTTCCAATTCTTTCTTTTTGTCATCTGCAATACCTACGCGCTTGCGCAGATCATCGATAATTTCATCTTTGTATTTCAGTCCGTCAGCCAATCCGTATTTTACGGCATCGTTGGCATTGCGAATCAGTGCATTATCTGCAATCGCATAAAGTGAATCGGGTGAAATTTTACGGCTTTTGCCAATAACTTCGAGGTACTGACGGTATGCTCCGCCAATATATTCGCTCACCTGCTTGCGATTTTCCGGACTCATATCACTGCGGCGAAAAGGCTCGGTAGCACTTTTGAAACGGCCTGCATAATAAATTTGAGCTTTTACACCTACTTTATCCATCAAGCCTTTAAAGTACATGATTTGTCCGGCAAAGCCCATAAACTCCAATCCGCCCATAGGGTGCAGATACACTTTCTCGGCAGCAGAAGCCAGATAGTAAGTTTTTTGGCTGTAGGCGGTGCTATAGGAAATGACAAATTTACCCGCTGCTTTGAAGGAATCGAGGCTTTCGTGCAGTTTTTTCATTGTGGCAAATCCGCCCGGAGCACCTTCCAAATCCATATAAATTCCCTTGATATTTGGATCTGTTTTGGCATGATTAATCAGTTTGCGGATATCGTCCAAACCGATATTTTCACCAAATAGGCCACTGAAGTCCAAACTATAGGGATCTGATTCCACATTGTTTGTCAATTCCGGAATTGGCTTTGCAAAAGTGAGTTTTAAAATGGAATTCGGTTTGGTTTTGGGTTTACCACTACCAATGCTGGAAATGATAAGCACAACAATGAGGCCTATTGCAAGCATACCGAATATGATACCCAAAAATGAGGCAAAAAATTCGCGAAGGAATGTTTTCATAGTTAAATTTTGAGTTGTTTTTGGTTAATTTCTATCCTGTCAGACAGCTCCGACTGATTCAGAACTCAAAGATCATCAAAGGAATTCCATTAAAAAACTTAGTTAGACGAAAGCATGTTTTTTTTCTTCAAATGTTTTTTTGCTTCAATAAGATTCACTTATTATTTTGAACTTTCTAAAAAATAAATGATTAATAATTTCAGGCATATAGTATTTATTAAAATATCCTAAAAAATGAAAGCATGAAAACTGT
>CAINVS010000514.1 GCA_903854205.1 uncultured Bacteroidota bacterium
ATCGGCACTGGCGCGGGCACGACCCAGAGCTTTGAATGGAAATTTACCTACTTTGTATGGAATTCCGGCAGTTTTCAGTTCTGCTTCTGTTTTACCCACAGCAGCAACTTCAGGCCAGGTATATACAACACCCGGAATCAGATTGTAATTGATATGCGGTTTTTGACCGGCCATATATTCTGCTACAAAAACACCTTCTTCTTCAGCTTTATGCGCCAACATGGCACCTTTAATCACATCACCGATAGCAAAAACACCGGGAACATTGGTTTGAAGATGATCGTCCACTTTAACACGACCACGCTCATCAAGTTCTACGCCAACATTCTCAAGACCCAAAGCATCTGTATAAGGCTTACGGCCAATGGCTATGAGGCAATAGTCGCCTTCCAATTTCAATTCTTTGGCATCTTTTCTGGCTTCCGCAATCAAAGTTACTTTACCGTCTGCACTTGTAACTGTTTTCACAGCATGATTGAGGTGGAACTTGAAATTGAGGTCTTTTTTGAGGACTTTTTGCAATTCCTTACCCAAATCATCGTCCATTCCGCCTAAAACGGCATCCTGAAACTCAATAACTTCTACTTCAGTACCCAAACGTGCATAAACTGAACCCATTTCGAGGCCGATAACACCGGCACCGATGATGAGCAGTCTTTTTGGAATTTCTTTAAATTTCAAGGCCTCTGTTGAAGTAACGATGCGGACTTTATCATAATTGAAGGTTGCAGGTGTCACAGGTTTTGAACCGGTAGCGATAATTACTTTATCGGTTTCTATTGTCTGTTCCACGCCAACTCCGTCTTTTGGTGTAATTTTTATGGTATTACGATTTACAAAAGAACCGTGTCCTGTGTAAACTGTAATTTTATTTTTGTCCATCAGGAATTTTACCCCCTTACAGGTCTGATCCACCACTTCGTCTTTACGTTTGACCATCTGACCGATATTGGCTTTGAGGTCTCCGCTGATTTCGATACCATGATCTGCAAATTTATGCTGAGCTACATGAAAGTGCTCAGAAGAGTCCAAAAGTGCTTTGGATGGGATACAGCCAACATTTAGACAGGTGCCGCCCAATGTTGTATAACGCTCGATCAAAGCTGTTTTTAAACCTAACTGAGCACAGCGAATTGCTGCTACATAGCCCCCAGGGCCCGACCCGATGATAGTTACGTCAAATTTCATTTTTACAATAGTTATGTATTGAATTAAAACATCAGAGTAAAGGTAATAAATTATTCTGCAAACTGTTTCTCATGAAGGCTCTGAGTTTCAGAATCATGAATTGCCCAAGGTTTATTTTGCATGGCCTGAAGTTTGAAACGGCGTGCACGACGGCGATTCTTATAAACAGCCATTACTATGGGTATCATAAATAAAAATCCTGCAGCAATGTAAGGCCAATGATAAGCTGCTATGATCAGCATATCTTTGAAAGCACCCATTCCGTCTAAAGCTGACAAAGACAAGTTATCTCCAAGCGATGCTGTCTCAGTTCCGGCAATAGCTATTGTTTTTTCCTGATAAAAAGCTACAACAACAGTACAATAGGCTTTTTGATCCGCCATTGCCAGCGTTTTGCTGCTCAGCGCACCCAATTCTTCAATTACTTCATCCAACTCACGTTGTATGGGCAAAATATCGGCAGGCGTTTTTGCTGTTTTCAGCATTTGTTCCAATCTGGTTTTTGCTTCATTTTTGGATTTGAAACGGGAACTGAGTTCAATGAATTCTGTGCTCAAATCCTGTTTCCAAATCTTTTTCTGTTGCGTAACAGCTGCCATAGCAGATACTTTATCACCAAATTCTACAAATTTATCAGGTGCAATACGGATCACATAAGTATTTTCATTTCTGAATACTGTTGAATTTTCATGTTCGCTTTCCAAACTACCCTGATAATCAGCTATTAAATCTTTGAGGGTATTCTGCGTTTCCTGATAATCGCGAACTCCCATAAGTATAGCTGAATTTTTAATTTCAGGCATTACTTTGGCAGTAGAATCAGTATTTAAATTATCTTTTTCAGTTTTAATTTCTGTAGATATCATTCCGTATTGAGCAAAAAGCGCCTGAGCCTGTCGGCTTATTTCTTTAACATTGAACTCGGACTTATTTGCCGATAAGGTCTGCAAGCTTTCAACTTGAGATTTGAAGCGTTCTATCATTAGTGACTCATCGGCGGCGAGGGAGGCTTCCTGTGCTTTTTGTCTCTTTTCTAGGGGATTGGTATTGCAACTGCTTAATAATAAAACAGTCAGCATTGCTAAGGCAAAGCTGGGATATAGAAATATTTTCATTAATTAGGTCTAATTAATTTGCGTGTAAATTATAAGTGGTCACATCTAAAAAAGGTCTCGGCTACAAAAATACAAACTCCCGACAAAAAGTTAAATTTGTCAGGAGTTTTTTTCAAAAAAGTGATAAAGGTTATTGTTCAACAAACATTAACAAAACAAAAAGCTATCCTAGAAGCGTTTGTCTAGCAACTTCCAATACCTTTATTACATCTTCATTGGTTGGGGCCTGTGCATACACACGCAATACAGGTTCAGTGCCGGATGCGCGAACCATCACCCAGGTATTTTCATCCAAATAAAATTTGAATCCGTCCAAGTCTTCCACAAAATCGACCTTGTAGTCACCAAAGGATGTGTATTTTCCATTTTTGCAATTTTCTATAATTTTATCTTTAAGGTAATTATTGAGGTGCAGGTCATTGCGGTCATAGGCAAATGGCCCCACGAGTGCATAAATTTCTTCAATAAGTTCGCGTAGTGTCTTATTGGTTTTTGCCATAAATTCAAGAAGGACCAGACCAACCCAAATACCATCGCGTTCTGGTATATGTCCTGCCACTGCGATTCCGCCTGATTCTTCCCCGCCTACCAATACATTGTCGGTGACCATAATTTCGGCAATATATTTAAAGCCGATTTTTGTCACAATGCATTCAAGACCATATATATCGCAAAGTTTTTTTACCTTGTCGGTCACAGGGAAAGAAACCACAACCTTGCCGCTCATGCCCTTATATTTATGCAAATAATGAATAAGCAGGAGCAGAATTTGGTGAGAATCAACAAAAACGCCCATTTCGTCGTACATGCCAATTCGATCGGCATCGCCGTCGTTGGCCAAACCACAATTTATGGAGTCTGTATTGGCAATAAAATCTGATAATTCTTTAAGATTTCGGTGAATCGGTTCAGGTGCCTGACCTTCAAAAGAAGGATTATGTGTACAATGAAACTCTGTAACACCGTCCAAAAGGCGACGGATAACATTCTGGCCCGCTCCGTACATGGCATCATAGGCCAAATCTACAAATGAATCATTGATAGCCTGAAGATCGAATTTTGCTTTGCATTCGTCTACATATAACTGTTCCAAATCAATATATTCCAACAAATGCTTAGCCTTTAAC
>CAINVS010000515.1 GCA_903854205.1 uncultured Bacteroidota bacterium
AGGCACCGTTTCAGAACGTCGGAAGCACCAGCATATAGAATTGGCCCTTTCGAGTATAGTGCTAAGCCTGAAAATTCAATAAAAAAGCAAAAAATCTCAGGCTGAAGGACAGTCTGGCCGATTCTGTTTTTGGGGGTTATATGATCGAACGACCGTACGACCCAACACTCCCCCAAAAATGCTTTGGTTCCGACTTGATTTTTTGTTACTTTTGGATCAAGACAAAAGTAAAAAAGAGCCCGCGGCAGCGTTATGCGATTTGAACTTGTTTCAACCCTTGATTGGCATATTAAACTATTAAGTAAAGTGAATATTTTCTCAGGTCTTTTTTTACCAAGTCTTGCTGAAAAAATGCTATATTTCTCATGAACTTTCATTTTAAGAATACTTATATCACAAATACTGAACGCAAGATAACCTGAAATAAATCCTTATAGTAATTAAGAAATCTAACATATATGAAAATGAAATTACTACTGATCGCTCTCATAATATGGTGCGCAGCTACCCTTCAGGCACAACAAAAGTGTGGTGAATTATTTGCCAAAAACTTAAAAATTGGCAATAAACAAAACATTGAAACAAAACCTTACCTGATTCATTCGACGGCTTCCTTTGAATATGAAATCGTGTTTCAAATAACGGACGAAGGTATCTTCATGAAAATGACCTCTACAGACATACACTCTCTGGAGAAGGACGATACAAGAATTATGTTTGTTGCTGAAGATGACGAAAAAAAGTTATTGAATTTTATAACTATGGGGGAAAAAATTATCATTCGAAACAAACCCGGTTATCTCAATATACTTCAGCTCGATCAATCAATTCTGGAATGGTTCGCAACAAAAAATATGAAATCCTTTAGGGTTATGAACATGATGGAAAATAAGATGTATGCAAGAGGCATAACCCGTGTTTCGGAATTAAGAACTTTAGCCAGTTGCGTTATCGGGGAATTGGATCCTACAAAGATTAAACATATTACAGTTGATGCTTCAGTAAATTCGAATATTAGTAATGAAAATACTAATAATAACAATAATACCGCAACAAATCCAAAACCTCAAAAGAAACCTTGTGACGATATGACAGAAGCAGAGATTAAAACGCTTCGTAACATGGTCGAAAAAGAAAAATTAAAAATAAATGAAGAACTGACCATAGAGCGAAAAAATCATGCTGAATTAAAAAAACGACTCGAAGATGATGTAATAGATACAAGAGAAAGGGCTGAAAAAGAAAAATCAATTATTGCCGCTGAGGTTGGTGCAATGCGTCAAAAACTTACTGAAGAATTAACAATCATCAGAGAAAATGTGGCAAAAGAAAAAGCCGGTATATCTGCAGAGGTTGCCGATGCCCGCCAAAAAGCCAATGAAGAGATTTCTAAAGCCAGAGAAAAAATGGCAGATGCGATAAAAGATGCGCAACGCAACGCTACTGATATTTCTGAAAAAGCCAGAATTGATGCGATGCTTGTTAAACAAAAATCGGATGAAGAGATTTCCAAAATACAGACTGATGAAGCAAACAAAGTTGCTGAAGCAAGGTTACTGGCAGCCAACCAGGTAAAAGAAGCTAAAGAAAAGGCTGATTCAGCAAAATCACTATACAGTACTGAAGTACAAAAAATTAAATCTAATGCTGAGAATGAAATGAAAAAAGCTCAGGATGATGTTTTGGCTCGTGTTGCAGAAGCAAAGAAAAAGGCTGAATCTGAGAAAATTGTAAATGCTGCCGATGTTGCTAAATCTAAACAATCTGCTGCCGAAGAGATTAGATCTGTTCAGGAACAGACAGCAGTGGAAATAGGTGATATAAAGAAAAAAGCTATTACAGAAAAATTGGCCAGCCAAATGGAAGTTGCTGAAGCTAAGAAAAAAGCAGCAGAAGAAATTGCAGCCATTAAAGAATCTTCTGCCAAATCTGTAGCTGATGTACTTGAAAAAGCCGCGAAAGAAAGGGAGGTCATCGCTACTCAAATTTCAGAAGAGCGTAAACGGGCAAGTGATGAAATTGCTGCTATTAAAAATAGTGTAATCACAAGTAAAGAAGCCTCAGGAAAGGAAAAAGAAATGACAGCTGCCGAGTTAATCGCTGCCAAAGAGAGGGCAGCCAAAGAGGCGCTTATTTCAAAAGAGATTTCA
>CAINVS010000516.1 GCA_903854205.1 uncultured Bacteroidota bacterium
CCAGTTTTATTGTTTATAAAACTAATATCGTTGAATCGATTATTTTTATTAAAAAAAGTACTGCTATTTTTAATTTTTTTCCAGCTTTTACCTCCATCTGTTGTTTTATGCAGACTTCCATAATCTCCTGCAACATATCCTGTAATTGAGTCGGGAAAATCAACTGCTTTAAAAAAATCACCTCTAGTTTTGTCGGGTATCCAACTAATTCCTTTATCCACAGATCTTAAAATAACACCATAACCGACGGCAATAATAGAAGAATCATTCAGATTAGTAATATCAGTTAGTTCATGCTGAATCGTATCAACTGATAGTAAATTACTGATGGCACCGGTATAAACAGTATGAACTATGCCTTTACCAAAATTCTCACCACCGACTAATATTCCACTGTAATCATTTAAGAATGTTGCAGCAGAAAAAAATTCCCAACCCGGCATCAGCAGACTTTGCCAACTCTGACCGTTATTATCCGACCAAAAAAAAGTATTACCTATAGGTAGTGCATAAATTCTTGAATTTAGTAATCTAATAGACCTTACATCCTGCACACCATCTAAAACTTTTATCCAATTTTCTCCATAATCGGTACTTCTCAACACAGATCCGGCACCGAAACGGTTACCTGCAGCTACCAAAAGAGTGCTGTCATTCTGTTGCAGTATTTGATTTATTGTGAGATCTGTAGGTAATTGTACTTCAATATAATTGGCATCAACAGCTTTTTCTTTAATACAGGCTGAGAAAAAAATGATGCTAAAAACTATAATAAGAAATGAATTTGTTTTCATGGCATTAAAATCCATATTTATCTATAAGATAAACTAAACCAGCGATGCCGCCTGCGCCTAATTCCAATTCTCTTTTATGAACAGATTCAAATACATCATTTGCGGTATGATGATAATCGAAATAACGCTGAGAATCGGGGCGGTAACCAAATAGCACGACATTTTGGTTTTTTAAAGGACCAATATCTGCTCCCGATCCACCTGTAACCAATTCATAAAAACCATAAGGTGCCAATATTTCACGCCATTTTTGTGCTTTAGAATAAGCTCCTTTCAGCAGTTCGGGAACAGCATCCATGCCGAATCCACGTGGAGTATGGCCCCCACCGTCAGATTCTATTGCAGCAATATGTACCTCACCTTTTTTCTTTGCCTCTTCAGCATAGGTTGAACCTCCTTTAAGCCCATTTTCTTCATTGGCAAAAAGTACACAGCGAATAGTATATCGGGGTTTTATTCTAAGCCGTTTGAAAACATGAAGTACTTCCATTGATTGTACACAGCCTGCACCATCGTCATGAGCACCTTCACCAATATCCCAAGAATCTATATGTCCGCCTATAAGAATGATCTTTTCAGGTTCTACAGAACCTTTTATTTCACCTATTACATTGTAGGTAAGTTGTTCTTTATGTTTTTTGCAATCCAAACGTAAATAAACATTTGTATGAGATTCACTTTTCAAAAGTGCACTCAATCTTTCGGCACTTTGAATACCAATTCCTACAGCCGGAATTTCTTTACCTTCATCAAATATAGTCACTCCGGAATGAGGAACATCATCAGCTTTTAAAGTAAGTGAGCGAACAATTGCTGCAATTGCACCTTTTTCAGCTGCCTTCTTTGGACCTGAAGTACGCTGATGACCGGCTTCACCATAAGCACTGAAAGTACTGATTTTGGTCGGGTCCATAGGAGTATTAAAAAAAACTATTTTACCTTTTACTTTAGCTTCATCCATTTTTTCCAGATCACTCACCGATTTTACTTCAATTACTTCTCCAGAAATACCTACTGGGTTTGTGGCAGCGGAATAACCGAGTGCAACTACTGAAAGATCTAGTGTACCCAATGTTTTGGAATTGATAATACGGCATTCTGCAACTGCTCCGCGGGTCCAGTAAGGAACTTTTACCGGTTGCAGCCAAACATTATCACAGCCAATAGTATCGAGCATCTGACGGGTGTATTCAACAGCTGCAGCACCGTTAGGAGATCCTGCAATACGGTGTCCAATATTTTTACAGAGATAATGAAGCCAATTGTAACAACTGCTTTGTGTTAAAACATTATCGAAAATTTCACCAACTTTTTCTACATCTTCATCAGATTGAGCTTTTACAGCTAAAGATGATGTAAATATCAGTATTAGAGTGAGAAATATTATCTTATTGAATATCATTATTTTATAGTTATTATAAAAATAAGAAAATTGTTGGTCGCTTGTTCAAAACCGGCAATTCATCATTTTTCCAGGAAAAAACTGATTTTGTTTTAATAAACTCTGAGGGCAGTGTTATATCTGAAGCAACACAGAGAAGTGTTTCAGGGCTTAGATTCTTTAGTAAATCCGCCAAAAATGAATCATTTCTGTATGGAGTTTCAATAAAAATCTGAGTCTGTTGATTACGTCTTGCTACCTGTTCTAATTGCTGTATACGTTTACTTCTCTCAGGATTTTTAATTGGCAGATAACCTTGAAATGCAAAGGTCTGACCATTCAGTCCGGAAGCCATAAGTGCCAATAGTATAGAAGAAGGCCCAACGAGGGGGACAACTTCCAGATTGAGTTCATGGGCAAGTTTGATAACATCAGCTCCAGGATCTGCAACACCCGGACATCCTGCTTCTGACATCAGTCCAATATTTCTACCCAACTCCAATGCAGGTGCCAAAAATATTGGCAATTCTTTCAAATCTGTATGTTTATTCAGTTCGAAGAAAGTCATATTCTGAAAGGGAATTGGTGTCTGCAGCTGCTTTAAATATTGTCTTGCAGTTTTGCCTTTTTCCACTATAAAAACTTCCAAACTATGTACAATATCAACTACATAGGTTGGTACGGGGAGGTAAACTGAATCACCCAATGGTGCTGGAATGAGGTATAAGGTCCCTGCCATGTTATTCGTTTTTTAAAATTTTTGAATAACAAGATAGGTATATTTCGGTATAGTTGAAAATTTTAGTTAAAAATAAGAGCTGTCTCTAAAATTACTGATATTGTTTTTCACTATTAAACGGGTAAAATCAAAAAATACAAAATAATTACGCTAATCAATTGAAATACAATTGATAGTGCTTTGGTATTTTGAATTTTCAAAAACAACCTCCCCCTCAACTTTAAAACAAAGATACCTGTAATACGGGA
>CAINVS010000517.1 GCA_903854205.1 uncultured Bacteroidota bacterium
ATTGTTAAATCACAGCTCGTTAACGGGTTTGCTAAAAAAATAGATTATAACAGACTGCAGGTCACACATACCAATCTGAAAAGTGATCTTCAAAATATAGAATTGGGCTATCAGATGCAGCTGACTGTGCTTAAATACTTTATGTCCTATCCGCTCGATTCTGCCATTGTGCTGACTACGGACATTGCAAAAGATATTGAAAATGACAGCAATCTTATCAACAGCAGAGACATTATTTCCATCGATCTGAAAATGCTTCAGGCGCAGCGCAGACTGACAGAAATCAATATCGATCAGGTCAATGCCGGCTATTTTCCTACCCTATCCTTCAACTTCAGATACGGTTATCAGGCGCAGCAGAATGAGATCAATTTTTTCAATAAAGATGCCAATTGGTTCGCATTCTCATCAATCGGACTCAACCTTCAAGTGCCAATTTTTGATGGTCTGAATAAAAAATACAAGGTCGATCAGTTAAAAATACAGCTCAAACAAAGCAGTATTGATGAAGATAATCTAAGCGAAGCATTGAAAATGCAACTTATCAATGCTCAGTCAAAAGTCGCACTGAACAAAATTAATGTTGAACAGCAAAAAAACAACATTGCTATGGCTGATGAAATTTATGAAACCACCCGCATTCAGTTTAGAGAAGGATTTACACCAATGACCGACCTTCTCAATGCAGAAACGGCTGTTCGTGAAGCACAAACAAATTATCTGAGAGCATTGGCACAGGTAAAATTGGCAGAATTGGAAGTGATTAAAGTTTCCGGAAACATTTCAAGTATCTCAAAATAAACTCAAATCGTAATATTTAAAATGAAGACAATTTCAAAATTCATCATTCCCGTCATTATTATTGGGCTTTCCACCTGGTTTGTCATTTGGAAACTGAGCAGCAATAAAAAGGAAATGGAATCAAATGCCGCACTCGGCAACCAAAAAACAGTTGTTTTTCCGGTAACAGTTGCTAATCCCTCAAATAAATCGCTCAGTCAGGGCTTCGAACTGAACGGTACTTTTCAACCTTCTCATGTGCTGAACTTCGTATCAGAAATGCCCGGCCGTGTTATTTCTCACAATATCAAAAATGGACAACAGCTGTCAAAAGGTGATGTAGTGGCAAAATTGGATGATGAACAGATCCATATTGACATGGCACTTGCAACTGACAATTTGGACAAACTTAAATCAGATTTGGCTAAATTGGAAAATATGCTGCTCAGCAATGCTGCTACCAAACAGCAGGTAGAAGAAATGAAAATGGGCATTAAAAGCGCTGAGTCAAGAATTACTTCTTTGAAAAGACAGTTGCGAATGACCACTATTCTTTCTCCTATTTCAGGTATAATCAGCAAATCCTTTTTGGAGAACGGTTCTTACCTCGCTCCAGGTGCCCCGATTGCCGAAATAGTAGACATTTCTACTTTGAAAATGCAGGTAAATGTGCTCGACCGCGATGTTGTAAAACTCAGTGTTGGAAAAACAATTCAGATTGTACCTGATGTATTTCCAGATACCAAAATCAGCGGACAGATTATTTTTATCTCTCCAAAAGGCGATGCTTCCCGCAATTTTATGATCGAAATTCAGATCAGCAATCCGGGCAACAGACTGAAAGCCGGCATGACAGGTGTAGCACTTTTCGACTTCACTGTGCCGAAATCTTCTCTCACACTTCCGGTGAAATGTATTGTTGGCGGCATGCAGGAACCAAAGGTTTATGTTGTTGTCAATAATGTCGTCAGCCTTAGAAAAATTAAAACAGGATATATACAGGGTGATGTTGTTGAAATCTTGGACGGACTCAACGAAACAGATGTTGTGGTTGAAACAGGCCAATTGAATATCGTAGATGGTTCAAAAGTTCAAATCATTAAATAATTATACTATGCTGACTGACAAAATGTATCAGTATTCAAATTCAGACTGTTACAGTTTTTCTATTTGCCTTTTATAATCATTTGTAAATTATATACAAAATGTCAATTACAGAATTAGCCATAAAACGGCCATCCTTAATTGTTGTAATCTTCTCGGTACTTACTTTTTTGGGTCTGGTCAGCTACATAAATCTCAATTATGAGCTGATGCCTAAATTTTCTATACCGGTTGTAACCGTTACAACAGTATATCCCGGAGCCTCACCATCTGAGGTGGAAAACTCCGTGACCAAAAAGATTGAAGACGCATTATCGGATCTCGAGAATCTTGACGAGATCAAATCTACTTCTCTGGAAGGTGTTTCTTCTATCATCCTTGCACTGAAACCTAATGCCAATACGAATAATGCCATGCAGGATGCGCAGCGTAAAATCAATGCTATGCTGTCTTCCCTGCCCGATGATGTTATGTCACCCTCCCTAGGCAAATTTTCATTTGACGAGATGCCTATTGTTCGAATGGGCGTTACCGCTAAAATGTCCCCTATTGAGCTCTATTCAATTGTAAAAGATGAGATATCTCCGAGTCTGGCCAAACTGAAAGGCGCAGCAAAGGTAACAATGGTCGGTGGTGAGGAACGTATTGTAAGTGTCAATATCAATCGAAGACAGACAGAAGCCTACCGTATATCACTACTTCAGGTGACGCAGGCTATCAACAATGCCAATATGGAGTTTCCAACGGGGAAAATCACCGACGAGAACAGCCAAACCATTATCAAGCTGAAAGGTAAATACCAATCACTTGATGATATCAGAAACCTGGTAATTTCTACCGACAGACAAACAGGTGCAATGATCCGACTGAAGGAAATTGCCACTATTGCAGATGCTGCCAAAGAAATCAAGACTTTTAGCCGTATTGACGGCAAAAATTCCATTGGTTTGCTTATTCAAAAACAAAATGACGCCAATGCCGTAACCCTAAGTAAACAGGTAAAAGCCGAATTGAAAAAAATTGAAGCTGCATATGCAAAATTCGACCTCAAATTTGACATAGCTTCCGACTCCTCTGAATTTACGATGGCTGCAGCCAATGCAGTAATTGTCGACCTTGGATTGGCTATTTTCATTGTGGCGCTTTGTATGTTGCTCTTTTTGCACAGTTTGCGCAACTCGCTTATCGTTATGATCGCCATTCCGGCCTCGCTTATATCGGTATTCATTGCCATGTACCTGTTGGGCTACTCGCTCAATCTTATGACGCTTTTGGCAATCTCATTGGTGGTAGGTATTTTGGTGGATGACTCTATTGTAGTTTTGGAAAACATTTACCGGCACATGGTAATGGGCAAAGATAGGATCACCGCTTCTTTAGAAGGCCGTGCTGAGATCGGCTTTACAGCCCTTGGCATTACCCTGGTTGACGTAGTGGTGTTCCTCCCTATTACAATGGTTGGCGGTATTATTTCCAACATTCTGTCACAGTTTTCCATTGTTGTGGTACTATCCACACTGATGAGTTTATTTGTGTCTTTTACCCTAACTCCGCTACTCGCTTCACGATTGGCCAAGGTTGAAAAAATTAACAAAAAAACACCTTTTGGATTTCTGCTTTCCTTGTTTGAAAGCCTCATCAGCAGTATCACCAATGGATATGCACATGTACTTGCCTGGTCACTTAGACACAAACGTTATGTGATTTTGGGAACTGTAGGCATTCTTTTGGCTTCTTTCCAATTGGTCACAAGAGGTTATGTAGGAAGCGAATTTATCAGTCAGGGTGACCGCGCTGAGTTTATCATTGGGTTGGAACTCCCACAGAATGCCACTTTGATGCAAACAAACAATGCCGTACTGAAAGTAGAGGAATATTTGTTTAAAAATCCGGATGTCAAAGGCGTTTTTTCCAGTATTGGTACTACTTCTGCCGGTTTGGGCGGTACATTGGCCACCACAAACAAAGCCGAGGTTAATGTTAAGTTGGTACCCAAAGAAGAAAGAGACTTGGGTTCAGACCTCTTTGCCCAATATGCCAAATTGGAACTGGAGAAAATTCTATCAGGCGTAAAAGTAACTTCAGCAGCCGTCAGTATCATGGGTAATGCCAACGAAGCTCCCATTGAACTTTCTGTTACCGGCAACTCCATACAGGAAAATATGAAAACTGTTGATGCTATTGCCAACAAATTGAAGTCCATAAAAGGTACTTCAGAAGTAAAACTCTCTGTAGAGTCTGGAAACCCCGAAATCAGTGTTGAGGTTGACCGAGATAAAATGGCAGAATTTGGTCTTTCTATGGAAATTGTGGGTATAACAATGCAGACCGCATTCAGCGGCAATACAAAAGCTGAATATTCCGAAAAAGGCAAAGACTATGATATTAATATTCAATATGATAATTTTAACCGCAAAAGTGAACGCGACTTGGGCAACCTTTCCTTCATCAACAACCGTGGAGAAAATATCAAATTGGAACAATTCGCAGCAATTGGCCGCAGTACAGGATCTACAAAATTGGAGCGCAAAAACCGTGTGCCTACCGTTACTTTGACTTCTCAATTATTGGGCGTTTCGAGCGGTGCGGTTGTAGCTGAACTTACTGAGTTTATTAAGGGTGCAAATTTCAGCCCTACTGTTGCCATTCAATTCGAAGGAAGTGCCAAAAATATGCAGGAATCATTTGCCAATCTTTCTTTTGCACTGATTGCCTCTATCCTTTTTGTGTATCTGATTATGGTGGCGCTTTACGACTCTTATGTATATCCTTTTGTCGTATTGTTTTCCATCCCGGTAGCCTTAGTGGGTGCACTTCTTGCATTGGCACTTGCCATGCAGCCGCTCAGTCTTTTCTCCATACTCGGTATGATTATGTTGATTGGTCTTGTGGCCAAGAATGCAATTTTGATTGTGGACTTTACCAATCAGCTGAAAGCCGAAGGAAAAAACTCGGTAGAAGCGCTTATTGAATCGGGAAAAGCACGTTTACGACCTATTCTGATGACTACACTGGCCATGATTACTGGTATGATGCCGATCGCATTCGCTCATGGAGCAGGTGCCGAATGGAAAAGCGGTCTTGCCTGGGTTTTGATTGGTGGTCTTACCAGTTCCATGTTGCTTACTTTGGTAGTTGTACCCTGCGTGTATCTTATAGTTGATGTTCTCAAAAGAGATATCAAAAACAAAAGAGCCAAGGAAATTACCAGAGAAATCAACTTGGATGAGCCTGTTGCAGAGCACATCTAATGAAAAGTAAAAAGATAATTCAACATAGGGAGAGGCATAATGTCTCTCCCTTTTTTTGTAAAATTTAAAAAAGTAAATTAAAGAATAAAGAATATCAAACATAGAATATAGAATTATTGCTATGGAAAAACTTTTTCAGAACTAATTTAAGAGGGGTTACTGATACTGAATTTTTCCTCTACTGGATGGAGAAGCTTTTTGCTTAATCCCCAGAAGTAATACCTGACCCGAAACTTTTTCTTAGTTACTATAAATAATACCCGATCCATTTAATGACACTTTAAAAGACTGGAAAGAAAAAATGAATAATTAAAAAGGGGCAAACCAAATATTTTGGAATGCCCCTTTTCAGATACTATCATCTCAAAAATTACTTCTGCGTAGTTTTATTTCCGGTTGACTTTTTATGCCATTGTTTTTTACCATAACCGCCCTGTCCACCTTGGCCACCTTTAGGCTGTTCCTTTTTGGGAGTAGGCTTAGGCATTGGTTTCTTCATTGGAACCAATTCACGGTTAGCCGCTTTCACAGGCAGATAAGGATGATCCATGACTGTAGGAATTTCCATATTGATCAGTTTCTGAATGTCTGTTACATAAGGACGTTCTTCTTCTTCACAAAGAGAAATTGCTGTACCTTCTACACCTGCTCGACCGCTACGGCCGATACGGTGTACATAAGTCTCTGCTACATTCGGCACTTCAAAGTTTATTACATATTCCAGTTCTTCAACATCGATACCGCGGGCTGCAATATCAGTTGCAACAAGAATGCGAATTTTGGATGCTTTGAATTGAGATAGTGCCAACTGACGGGCCTGCTGTGATTTATTTCCGTGAATTGCTTCAGCTTTGATGCCGCTTTGCTGCAGGAATTTAACCAGTTTGTCAGCACCGTATTTAGTACGGGTAAAAACCAGTGCACGGCCTTTGAGCTGATCGTTGAGCAACCAAAGCAAAAGGGAGCGTTTCTGATCTCCATCCACTAAATAAAGTTGCTGCTGAATCAGTTCGGTTGTCGATGAAATCGGCGTGACCTGAACATGAACAGGGTCTGTAAGAATGCTGTTCGCCAACTCAATGATGCTGTCGGGCATAGTAGCTGAGAAAAACAGCGACTGACGCTGTACAGGTATAATTTTCAACAGTTTGCGAACGTCATGAATAAAACCCATGTCGAGCATGCGGTCAGCCTCGTCCAGAACAAAAATTTCCAAATGACTTAGGTCGAGCAGGCGCTGTGTGTGCAGGTCAAGCAAACGGCCGGGTGTTGCTATTAAAACATCAACTCCTTTACGGATCTGTGCCACCTGCGGTGACTGTCCTACACCGCCAAAAATGACTGACTGATTGATTTTGGTATATTTGCCGTAAATATCAATCTGCTCTGCAATCTGAATCGCGAGTTCGCGGGTAGGTGTTACAATCAGGGCTCTGATTCTTCTTGGGCCTTTGCCTACCACATTTTCTCCGCGCTGTTGCAGGAGTTGGATAATGGGCAAAGCGAAAGCTGCTGTTTTTCCGGTACCTGTCTGTGCGCAGGCCAATAAATCACGCATTTGCAATACTTCCGGAATGGCTTGAGCCTGAATTGGTGTTGGAGTTGTGTATCCTGCTGTTTTTAATGCGTCGAGGATTGGCGCAATCAAATTTAATTGTTCAAATGTCATAAAAATGCTTGAGCAACAGATGTAGAGGATAGAGGGTACATGGTAGAGGGTACCGTTTCCTTCGGACTTCAAAGCCTGTTACTTTATAAAGTATAATGAAAATTGTAGAAGGGCTAAAATAAGATAGATTAGTTTGGCGAGCCAAATTACCCTCTACTTTCTACAATTAGTCACTCTACGTATTTTGCAAAGATAGGACTAATAGTTGGCATTTGCTAATTTATGGCTAAAATAGCGCGTTTGCTGTTTTTGGAATATTAAAAAATTTGATATTAACACTGAGATGTGACTCTTGACAATTATTCGAAATTGATTTTCACAGGCAGACACAGAGATATGACTTTGACAATTTTCACAGGGAGACACAGAGATATGACTCTTGACAAATTTTTGAATTGATTTTCACAGGGAGACACAGAGATATAACTCCAGACAATTATTCGAAATTAATTTCACAGGGAGACACAGAGATATGACTTTGACAAATTTTCGAATTGATTTTCACAGGGAGACACAGAGAACTTTCAAATTGTTATTTGAAAGTTATTGTTGTTTTTCGATATACTTTTTCGCTAAGGACTTCCAATAAACTGTATTCCGTAGGACTGATTTCACAAAATTCCTTTAAAACATCAACATGTAATTCATATTGAAATTGATCTCCCATGAAGAAAATTTTTGCTCCGCTGAATCTGATTCCTAGATTTGTCAATACAAAACTGAAATTTGAAAAGCTGCTGAAATGCCGGTCATAATTATCTTTATTCAATGAAATTGTCTCTTTTATTTCTATCGTCTGACCTTTGAATCGATCAGCAGTTTCAAAGAATGTAAGAAGGGGCAGTTGTGCGTCGGATACCATATACTCATTTAATTCTATAAATGAATTTATTCATTTATGTTTACATATTCTTCAACTTCCACTTCCTATAGGCTTCAAAATAAACATTCTCTTCAAAGAAATAATTTCGAGCGAGTTCAATTGCCTCTTTATCGGAGCTGACAGTCAATTCAAAATCGCCGGGACCGGGGCCGGGAGTCCATTGCCATACCTGAACCCGATAGCCATTTGTATCCAAAAAAATTCCCAATAGAGGAGCATCGGTCTTTATTCCGGGTTCATTATCGTTAAGAGGGTTTTGTAATGGTTCATGCACTGCACCAACTATACAGTTTCCTTTGATTTCTATTGGTTTTAATACCAAAAGCAAATCAGGACTGACAAAAAAGGTTTTGAGTCCCAATAATTCAAGCTCGTTTCTGATTTGATTAAAATGCATGATTTTGATGTGGTAATCCCGTCTTGGGTCGGGACGAGTTGTGCAGAAGTGTGCCCTTCGGGTTTAAAACTTTTTCCTTTATTTGATTTATAACATATCATCCTTTGGGGTAATTTATGTCCTATAATCAATGCTCAATAGTCAATTTTAAATCTCGTCAAATTAAATTGTTGCGCTTTTTAAAGCTTGAACAACCTGTTTACACCTTTGGTGCTAAGGATGTCTTAGGCTTTGGATAAATTGTTCAACAATCAATGTTCAATCCGCATATCCGCACATCAACATATCCGCACATCCGCATATCCGCACATCAAATCCCTACTTCACAATCTTCATCTCCTTCAGCAAATGCCCTGCCTCTCCGTATTTCTCGATAACCCAAAGTACATATCGGGCATCCACCACAATATTGCGGCAGCGGGAAGCATCGAATACAAAGTCACTCATCGTACTTTCCCAACTGCGATCGAAATTGATACCGATGAGGTTGCCTTTTCCGTCAATTACAGGTGACCCTGAATTGCCGCCGGTCGTATGGTTGGAGGCCGTGAAACAAACCCAGAGTTTACCGTCCTGAGCATAGCTGCCAAAATCTTTTTTATTGTAAAGATCAATAAAACGCTGTGTCAGTTCAAAGTCAGGATTGCTCGGGTCATATTTCTGCATGATTCCGTCAACCGTGGTGAAATGCGTGTAGCGCATACCATCGTGCGGAGCAGACCCTTCAATTTTGCCATATGCAATGCGCAAAGTAGAGTTGGCATCTGCCCAATTCTTTTTGTTGGGAAACATAGTCAATAAGCCTTCTACATAGGTTTGAAGCAGTCTATTTTCCTCTGAGGCGAAAGCACTGAACCCGGTGACAACAGTATTGGCATAAGCCGTATAAATGTTGTTGGCGTAAATCAGGGCAGGGTCTTTTTTGAGCAGTTCAGCAGTTTCTTTATTGAAATTGGCCAATAAATTTTTCAATTTTTCCGGTTGCAGCAAAACTGAGTTTTTGTAAATACTTTCTCCGCTTTTCTCCCAACTGTCTTTGAGGCCTGCAGGCAACATTTTTTCTCCAACGTATTTAATGTAGAGCGGTGTTGTCACTTTGAAAATTTTATAATCCAATCCGGCATCATAGTCTTTGAAAAAGCCTTCGGCCATAGCGCTCAGTTCCTTCAGTGCTTCTTCCAGTTTACCCTCTTTTTCCAAACTCTCATATTTTGTCAGAAGATTTTGGAAAGTGTAGGAGAAATTGAGCATCTCGGGACCAAAAATGAAATATTCCTGGAACATAGCTCTGGCAAATTCATAGTTGCCGTTTGATTCTGTAATCGCATTCATCTGATCTACAACAGATCCGAAGCGGGTTTTCCATTCAGGATTTGTTTCTGCTTTGGCTTTGTATTCTTTTTCCCAACTCTGTTTTTTTGCAACAGCATTCAGTGCTTTCAAACCGCCGATCTGACCGATCCATTTTTTCCATGCATTTGCCAGGCTTGCTTGTTTTGCAGAATATTTAATGCGGATTTCATCACTTTCGTTCATGGCAGGCTTCATCTGATCCATAGTTGCTGTGCGCATTGCAATACGGGCCGGGCGTTCAATTTCCTGATAAAATTTGATTTTACCTGAAGAATAATGCTGATCTGTGCGTCCGGGAAAACCGTACACCATTGTAAAATCACCTTCTTTGCGCGGTTTTACACTGATAGGCAGGGAATGTGCCGGTTTGAAAGGAACATTATCGGCACTGTAGTTTGCCGATTTGTTTTCTTTGCTGGCATAGATTCTGAAAACGGAAAAGTCGCCCGTGTGGCGGGGCCAAACCCAGTTGTCGGTATCGCCGCCAAATTTACCGATTGCATTGGGAGGGGTTCCCACGAGACGTACATCGTTAAAATCTTCGGTCACCAGCATGAAATACTGATTGCCCTGATTGAAGGGTTTGATTTTTGCAGAAATAGTCTCCGACTTCATTTCTTTTTTCTCAATAGCCGCTATATTCTGGTTGATAATTTTATTGCGTTCAGCTGCGGTCATCTCAGGTTTTACACCATTGAGCACCTCTTTGGTTACTTCCCGAATTTCTTTAACAAAAGTGACATTCATCCAGGGACAGGCCAACTCTTCCGATTTATTTTTTGCCCAAAATCCATTTTTTAAATAATCATTTTCCAAAGAAGAATGCTTCTGAATGGCATCGTAACCGCAGTGATGATTGGTGAGCAAAAGTCCTTCCGAGGATACTATTTCGGCAGTACAACCCCCGTCAAATTGAACAATTGCATCTTTCAGACTCGATTTATTGGTAGCATAAATATCCTCCGCTTTCAGTTTCAGACCATAAGTTTTCATGTCTGAATAAAACATATTGATCAGGGATGGAATCCACATTCCCTCAGTTGCACGGGCCGATATAGAGATCAATAATAGTACAACGGTAAAAAACAGGTTATTTTTCATGTTTATTTGAATTTTGAATTTGTATTGGGCGCAAAATAGGAAAAATTGATGTAATTAATCAATTTGAGAATTAAAAAACCCACTCCGAAAATTGATCTGAGTGGGTATAAATATTGATATAAAACATAAGTATTATCTTAATAGGGTCACATTACCCCTTTTGACGGTAGGTTCTGCATCATTCAAAAACTGCCAGCTGATAACATAAATATATACATCGTGTGGCTGATCAACTCCATTGTATTTGCCATCCCAAACACCCTGAGTTGCATTGTCATATAATAACTGTCCCCAACGGTTATAAACTTTGAACTCTTTTAACCAACGGACATTCAAATTTACTACATGGAAATCATCATTATTGGCATCTCCATTTGGTGAGAATGCAGTAGGAATAAGCGGAACACTGAACTCAGCCACAACATTTATTCTGACGGATGCCGTATCAATACAACCCAACTGACTGGTTGCAGTCAACAGATAAACATAAAAACCATCATCATCAGGCAGAGAATTGGTACTGAAGGCATTGGGAGTTCCCATGTTGGCAGGGCTTGGACCTGTAACTGTCCAAATATAATTTACACCCAGTGCTGTCTGATCATTTCCTCCATTTAATACAAATGCTTCACCCCAAGTGACCGTTGTATCAGTAGCCATCGATGGCATTACACCCGGATTGACATTCAAATTAAAATCAACTGTAATCACAGCAGAATCGGATACTGCACAGGCTCCATTCGTCTGATAATAAACGGTATGCTGACCCGGACCGACTGCGTTTGGATCAAAAGTTCCATTGATAGTATCGGTAATTCCAAGACCTGACCATACACCGCCACTGATACCTGAAACATTCAAGGCAATAGGGCCTTCATAGGTACAGAAACTGTCCTCCGAAATATCGGCTGTTGCATTTGCAAAAACTATGATTTGAACAGTATCACTTACGGGACAGATGCCTGCAGTCTGATAAATCACCTGATGAGTGCCTACACCTGCAGTTGCAGGATCAAAGGTTCCGTTGGAAGCATTTGTAATACCGTTTCCTGACCATGTTCCACCGGTTGTACCCATGAAACTGAGTTGAGAAACTGCCTGTGCGAGACAGAAACTTGCAGCATTGACATTTGCCTGATCATTTGCAGCAACCGAAATCGATATTGTATCAGCTACAGCACAATTTCCGGTTACAGTATAAATTATATTAAAATTACCCGTTGTTGCCGTTGAGAATACTCCGGATGCATTAACTCCTGATCCTGACCAGGTTCCACCCTGTGTACCTGTCACAGAGAGTGTAACAGACCCTGAGTTTTGACAAAGTGTTGCAACAGGATTGATATTGGCAGTTCCCGGCGTTGCAGGAGCAACATTCTGAACATTTGAAACAGCAGTACATCCATTGGAATCCGTCACAGTCAATTGATAATTCCCCGCGCTCAATCCGCTAATATTTAATGTTGTTGCTGCATTAGACCAAAGATAAGTATATCCGGCAGTACCTCCGGAAACCAACATTGTAATTCCGCCCAAAGTAGAACAGCTGACATTTGTGATTGTTCCAACAGTTATTGAAATAGCAGCAGGTTCAGAAATTGTGGTACTAAATGTGGCAGTACAACCGAGATTGTCACTGACTGTAACAGTATATGTGCCTGCAGCAAGTCCACTAATATCCTCAGTTGTGGATGCATTGCTCCAAACAAAAGTATAGGCAGGACTTCCATTACTCACAGAAATATTAACTGCTCCGTTATTGGTAGCATTACAACTCAAATTATTTGAGCTGTTTATACTAACAAGGGGAACACCCACTGCATTAACTGCATTTGGTCCATTTGAAATTGTACAGGCATTTGCATCAGTAATCGTTACGGTGTAAGAACCGCCTGAAATTCCCGTAATATCTTCAGTGGTACGGCCATTGCTCCAGATAAAAGTATAGCCCGCTGTTCCACCGCTTACTGAAATATTTACAGCTCCGGGAACAGAACAGGTTGCGTCTGTAATTGATAGAGTAGAAGAACTGAGCACAGCAGGCTGTGTAATTGTCGCCGAGGAACTTGAAGTACAGCCATTGGCGTCAGTTACAGTTACGTTATAAGTACCGGCTGCAATTCCGCTGATATCCTCCGTTGTTCGTCCATTGCTCCAAATAAAGGTATAGCCAGTTGTACCGCCTGAGGTTGTTAAATTTACTGAGCCTGTTGCATTGCCATTACAAAGTACATTCACAGAACTGTTTGTGACAGTAATTGCAGAAGGTCCTGTTATAGTGGCACTCTGAGTTGCAGTACAGCCATTATTATCTGTGACTGTAACGCTGTAGGCACCTGCATTAAGACCCGTGATATCCTCCGTTGTGCGGCCATTACTCCAGTTAAAAGTATAACCTGGCGTTCCTCCGCTTACATTAATATTAATAACGCCGTTTGTGCCGCCATTACAACTGATATTTGTTGTTGAATTCAGTAATGCTGATGGTGTTCCGGCTGCGGTCACAGCGTTTGGACCATTGGTTGACGTACATCCGTTGGCATCTGTGATCGTTACCGTGTAAGATCCGGCAGAGAGGCCTGTGTTATCCTCTGTTGTTCGTCCATTACTCCAAATAAATGTATAACCGGCTGTTCCACCGCTGACAGTAATATTTACTGCTCCGGCAACTGCACAACTTGCATTGGTGACAGTTACAGAAGAGTTGATTGCTGAAGGAGCTGTGATTGTGGCCGAACGGGTAATTGAACAGGAATTTGCATCTGTGATTGTTACAGTATAAACACCAGCTGCCAATCCGGTTCTATTTTGAGAGGTTACACCGGCACCCCAGTTGTATGTATAAGCGGAAGTGCCACCTGATGCAGCAACTGTTATTGAACCATTTGCAACTGTATTACAAAGCGGATTAGTAGGCGTTGCCGTGGCAGAAAGTGCTGGAGGTTGCGTAATAGTAATTGTTGCTGTCCCTGGACAACCATTGTTGTCTGTCACATTTAAGGTATATGTCCCTGCTCCCAATCCGGTAAATGTTTGGGTTCCGGAAATATTATTGAAAGTAGCAACCATTGTTGCACCGTTCATCAAAACATAATCATAAGGTCCGCTTCCATTTGCTGCCTGAATTGAGAAACTGCCATTGGAAGCTCCGTTACAACTTGCATTTACCTGTGCAGTAGGAGAAACTGTCAGCGAGGGACAACTTGAACAAGGGTTGACTGATGCTGCACTTGGTATGGACAAAGTCACACTGGATGCACTGACGAGCTGAACCGGAAATACTGAAGGAGCTGTTATCGTGCTACCTGTTCCAATAAGTACCCATCCTGCAGGAGTTGTACAACTTGTTACAGGAAATGCACCATTGAGACAAGTACCAAAAAACCAAGTATAAGGTCCACATGCTAAACATTGAGCTTGTGTTGTAATTGGTGTTGTGCCGCCTGGGCTCCATGAATACCAACTGTAAGGGCCGCCACCGCTTGCTGTCCAAACACCTGCATTGTTACAGGCTGTGATTGGAGCGCAGTTATTTACAGTTATAGTTATTGATTCCGAACCGCAGGCTAAGGTATAAGTAATAGTATGAGTACCAATTCCGGCTGTTGTCGGATTAAACAATCCACCACTTGTTATACAGCTTCCGCAGGATGCGCTGAAAGTACCGCCCGGCACCAATGGCGAAATAGTGACCGGAGCAACAGAACTACAAAGAGAGCTGATGGGACAGATGGTTGCATCACAACAAACAATGGCCTGTGGTAAACAGGCTGATGCACCAAATGATTGGATATAACCTGTACGTGTACCCGAAGAAGAAGTTCCCGTTGATCCGGCAGCAATTACTTGCCCCAAACTGTTTACTTCAACATCATACACATTAAATGTAGTACCATATGTAGCAAGGGAAGCCAATGATTGATCAAATTTATAAACACCATTGGTCGATCCTACATAAATATTCCCACAACTGTCTATATCTATACCACTGCAGCCTACTGTACTTCCACCAAATCCCGAAGTATAACTTCCACCGGGAATTGCAACTGTTGCGACGATAGCACCATTAGAGAAATTTCTTTTTTGCAATTGATTGCCACGATGAACAAAAATAAATCCATTGTAATGTGCCAATGCCATGAGACCGGCATTATTGTAACGCCAGTTTTCACATTTGTACGATAAATCCAATCCGCTGTTGATATGAAAAATACTGTTGCCATTATTGGTACAGGATGTGAGACTTTGGTGAATCCATCCAATAGAGTCATGTGTCAAAAAGTAATATTTAGAATTATTACAGGCAGCTATTGACCTGACTTCCTGTAAATTGGTCGGATTTAAACCAGTCCCTTCGTGAATTTTTACACTGGTAATTACATTACCTGAATTCATGTTGATATCAAAAATCCATGGCTCGGGGCCACCAAAAGCATTACCGTCGGTACCTGCAATGACCAATTTTGTCTGATCACAATTAAATGTAATATTCCAAAACTCGGTAAGCGCCAATAAACCACCGGGGTTGTTGTTATTCCAAACCTGAACACCTGCTGTATTTATTTTCATTATACGAGCGGGGGAGCCATTAGCGACATAAGAATTACCTGCTAAATCTACCGCAAAAGTACCCAGCCATTCTGTTGTATCATAAGTTGTATTATAAACCCATATCGGTAACCCTGATGATGGATCACATTTAATTAATTGCAAAGGTGAAGTACCTCCGATTATATAAACATTACCGGCCCCGTCACGTTCACATTCCCAAACACAGTCCCAGTTTGAGTTTGGAAAGTTAGGCATCTGCGTCCATGGGTCAATAACAATTGTCTGATTGCGATTATAATTTCCCAAACCAAAGCTGATTACATTTCCAGTTACCTCATAGTAGGATTGGATGATGCTGTTTTTGTTATTGGCATAAAATGTCAATGGCGCATGATCCTTCATATTGCCGAATTTGGTTTCGGTGGAAAGACTTCCGTCACTGTTCACTTTGACATTGTTTGAATATTTGAGTTTCACTTTTGAAACATCGCCGCCGGGATGCACAATGAGCGAATATTTAAAGCCTGAAACAGGATGAATTTCATAAACAACATCGATGTTGTCGTACAAATTTTTGTAGGTCAGTTTTTTCCAGGATGAAAGACTGTGCTCATTCACAATTTCATTCCCTTTATAAAAACTGTAACTGTGGGTAAAGTTATCTTTGTCTTCCACCACAATCTGTACGTTTTGGTTCGCATTGATCCAATTGAGGAAAAGTTCTTCTTTTTCAATTTTCAAAGTATGGCCAACCTCTTCAAAATTGCGAAAATCAGCTGCATCTTTAAAACCAACAGCTTTTTTAGCAGTTCTTGCTGCCTTCTCTTCTTCAGATTTTTTGCGTTTTTCCTGATGCGTCAGTTCTATAATGATGCCTGTTTTGGTAAAAAAAACATCTTCTTGAGCACCATCAAAACCATAGAGCACGGGGGAAATGTTCAGTGAAGTATTTCTTGGTTGAAACTGCCCCTGATTTTCAATAATTGATTGTAATGCTTTACGCTGAACCTGCCAGGAATTGCTGCCAGTGTTTGATTGTGCGAAAATTTGAAGTCCGGGTATGCTAAGCAGCAAAGCGGCAATCAAGATTCTAAAAAAATGACTCATGATGCGTTGGTTTATACAGGTAGACTAATTAAATACAAAACCGGTCACAGTAAAAATGTCCACTGAATGGGCGGATATAAAATAGAATTGGTGTTTAATAGAAATCAGTAATACACTGATATAAAGCCAAACAAAGTTGAAATATGCCGAAAATGAGGGGTTCGGTTTTGTATTACTACAATCAAAATACAAAACAAATATAGCCATTTTTTGATAATTCCATCCAAACTTACAAAAAAAATGAAAATGCATCAGAGACTTCATTGGCCTTGGCTATCTTTACAAAAATTTTAAACTGAATGACTGCATGAAATACTACCTCATCTCAGGTGAACCGTCGGGCGACCTGCATGGCGGCCGCCTCATCAGTGCACTAAAAGAAGAAGATCCTCAGTCCGAATTTCGGGCCTGGGGAGGTGATCTTATGCAGAAATCCGGCGCTGTTTTAGCCAAACACATTCGTGACCTGGCAATAATGGGTATTGTGCAGGTACTGCGTCGGTTACCGATAATTTTTAGGAATTTCCGTTTTTGTCATGCCGATATTGAGGCATTCAAACCCGATGTCATTATCCTTATAGATTATTCCGGATTCAATCTGCGTATTGCAAAATGGGCTAAAGAAAAAGGCTTCAGAGTCTTTTATTTTATTTCACCGCAGGTTTGGGCTACAAGAGCAGGCAGAGTTAAAAAAATCAAAAAATACGTGGACAGAATGTTCGTTATTCTGCCTTTTGAGGAAGATTTTTATAAAAAATACAATTACAAGGTTGATTTCATCGGACATCCGCTGTTGGACAATGTGGCAGAACATGAAAAGGATGCTGCTTTTGTTCAGAAAATGGGCAACGAAAAACCGATTATAGCACTTTTGCCGGGCAGCCGTCGTCAGGAAGTTAAATCCATCTTAAACGAAATGTTGAAAATGGCACCTAAATTTCCCGAATATCAATTTATTATTGCCGGGGCTCCTACCCTTCCGGAGGAATTTTATCGACCATTTTTACAAAAATATCCGCAAGTGAAATTGGTACAGGGACAGACCTATAATTTATTGGCCAATGCTGAAGCGGCTTTAGTAACCTCTGGAACTGCCACTTTGGAAACTGCACTTTTTGATGTGCCCGAAGTAGTATGTTACAAAACAGGTCCTCTCTTCTATTGGATTGTAAAACAGATAATTAAAATTCCATTTATTTCTTTGGTCAATATTATTATGGGCCGAAAAATAGTGGCAGAATTGATTCAGCATGAGTTAAATGAGGATAATCTTGACCTGGAACTTAAAAAAATATTAAATTC
>CAINVS010000518.1 GCA_903854205.1 uncultured Bacteroidota bacterium
AGTCCTCTTTTTTCATTTTAAGTTGGTTTGAAGTGTAAAGAAAAGTTATTTCCGTACATTTTTTTAGACCTTTTTGAATGAGGTCAAAAAATGTCCAGAATAACTACTTTCTTTACTTACACACTTACTGGGACGCTCCCAAATGGTATCCATTTTATCCTGTATAGTATGAGCGACAGTATTAAACTCTTTAATGTTTAGGCTCTTTGTTTTAAGTATCCAATTTTTCAATTCAACTACAGCTTTAGATCTATCTGTGTTTTTATAAATGCTTCTAAGTTGTAAAACATGTTTGTAAGCAATCTCGAGAAATGGATAACAATTAAATAATAAGTCAGCCCTCTCCGCTTGCGAGTCAGTCCATTCTTCAGCAGTTTTGGCTATTATATAACGGCATCGTGCAAGTAATTGCTTGAGAGAATCGTCATTAGGCAGAACAAATGCTTTGTATTTGACACCTTTATCTTTGGCATCTTTTATGGCTTGATTTTCTTTGTCCATTTCTTCCCATCTGTATTTTATTCTAAGGTGTTGAAGTGCTTCCATGGCCAATTTGATAACATGAAAATGATCAGTTGTCAGCATAGCTTTAGGAAAAGACATTTTTACCGCATGGGCCATATTGTTTGCCATGTCTAACGTAACCTCTTTAACCTGTTCCCTTTGTTCTAATGGAATTTTCAGCAAAACAGCTATTATATCTCGGCTTAATGTACCCTTTATCGATGCCAATAAGGTTCCTTTCTTTCCTTTTGCAGATTTATTAGTCACATAGGTATATAACTCACCTTTTGACAAGCTTACTTCATCTATACTCAAATATGGTCCTACGTTTTGAGGGTAAAGCAGGTAGTCCTCTGCGTGAGGTTTTTGTTCCCATTGATGAAAGTTGCTACTCTGGTGTTTATAATACCTACCTAGTGTGCGGGATTCTACTCTATAGTAACTTGAGATATTACTTATCGTATCGACTCGGGTCTCTACCTGTACCTTTTAAAAAATCTGCCACTTCCTGTGTCAGTTTAACCCCTTCGGCAATAAAGCTATAATCGCTTTTTATTATAATTTTATGGTCAGATTTCATCCGCCAACGCCTGCGTTTCACAACAAAATATACTCCTTTACCCCTTAATGGAAAGTCCTGAATTATCTTTTCCTCATAAAAGCCTTTGGATTCATATAAACTCCTGTCGTAGCCTGAGGGAAGTTGATTCTTCTCTTCTAGATATATATAATAACAGTCAGATTTTGTTGGAACATGACCCAACTCTATCAGGTATGTTATTTCAAAATGATCTAATAAGCCCTGGGGCAAAAAGCTTGATATTATCGTTCTGTAGTCCATCTTTTTTTGATGGCAAATATATACATTTTTCTAGATTACTCCCCAGATTAATTATGTGACCCGAAATTATAAATATGATTCGCAGGGAAATGAAATTGAAAGTTTTGTATATGATGATGCAGTGAAGGGACGAAAAAAGTCGCTGAAGCGCTATGATAATCGTGGAAATATTGTCGGAATAGAGCTTTTTGATGGGGACAATCAGCCCGGAGATGAGCTTAAATATGTGTATAAATATGATCTAACGGGAAATTGGACACAATTAAAAACTTACAGAAATGGCATTCTGGAAAGTATAGACGAAAGGATATTTACCTATTTTGAGCAGAAATAATAAGGATGCTTCACTATTGTTTTCAAATAGCAATTTTCAAATAGGGGAGGTGCTTTTTTGCTGGGGGGTAGTTTTTGTCAAAAAATCAGGTGAATATTTAGTGATAAATCTTGATTCTTTTTTTTGTTAGTATAGACTATTATGCTATTGTTTTTTTTGTTTTTCACTTTTAATACAAAAAAATGGCCGCTCAGATTAGTTTTGGACGGCCATTTTGTAATTTTTTTCAATTTTTTTTGCAGGATTGCCCCCTTACATATTTGCCCAATTTTTTATTTTGTTCTAGTTTAGACATTTCTGACATCGCATCATAGACTCCCCTATTATGTAGCTTACAGTAATATTGATAAGCTTTAATAGCCATATCTTTTCTTTGGTTGTCAGCATGTTTGAAAATCCCTATATTGTCCTCGGCCAGTTCGATAAGCGTTTTTGCCATAGCAAAATATTCATCATTAATTTGCTTGTCAACATTATTTTTTGAAGCTTTAGCACTGCTTATATCATTATTTAATTGGTTAAGTCTCTTTTCTGCATCTGCAACTGAAGATAAAAGAGCACTATTTTCTCTTGTAGTC
>CAINVS010000519.1 GCA_903854205.1 uncultured Bacteroidota bacterium
AAATGTACGAAAATAACTTTTCTTTATACTTGCAATTTTTAATGACAAATATCTTTTTAACCTAAACATTTAGAGTTGCATTTATGACTTGAATGCTGCGAATAAAACCAGAACCGTCATTAGAAATTCTGTTCGCTTCGAAGCTCATAAATTTTAGTGTTTTTTAAGTCAGTAATTCAATTAGTCATCGCTGGATTTTGGGATTATGGTTTTACAAAGTTAATGAGTTCATTAAGTTTGATGCCTAAATTCAAATTGGTTTTAAATTGAGCAGATAAATTGTTCAAGGGTTTAGGAATTTCATTATTTTGCAGAATAGAAAACCATTAACTAGAGTCACTAAACAGTGCCTTTGATTCAGGCTGCATACGCCAATATTAAGAAAACATTGCATCGTATTATGAACAAAGAATCAAAACCATCCATCTTCAACTGGCTGATCATTGTGGCCGCTCTTGGCTATTTCGTTGATATTTATGACCTTGTACTTTTTAATGTTGTAAAAAGGGAGAGTTTGGAATACATTCAGCAGCTGCAGGGAATTGATATTGATATAAAAAATACCGGTATTTTTCTTTTCAACTGTCAGATGGCCGGGATGCTGCTCGGCGGCATACTATGGGGCGTTTGGGGTGATAAAAAAGGCAGGATTTCTGTACTTTTCGGCAGTATATTAATGTATTCGCTGGCAAATATTGTCAATGCTTTTACCTTCGATATCACAACATATGCTATAGTACGGGTGATTGCCGGAATTGGGCTTGCCGGAGAGTTGGGTGCCGGAATCACCCTGGTTTCTGAAACGATGGACAAGGAGAAAAGGGGTTATGGCACTATGGTTATCGTAACTTTTGGTGCACTGGGTGCAGTACTTGCAGCCTTAGTTGGGGCAAAGGGGCAATTTGTTACCGGACTAATTGCTTCAGTGACAGGATATACTTTGCAAAACTGGCAAGTGGTTTATCTCATCGGCGGATTTATCGGTCTGCTGCTGCTCTTCCTGCGAGTAGGTGCCTATGAATCGGGCATGTTCAAAGGGATGCAGCAGCATGAAGTAAAGAAAGGGGATTTCTTCTCCATCTTCAAAAAGAAAGAAAGCGCACTTAAATACCTCTACTGTATCCTTATCGGATTGCCCGTATGGTTCATGATTGGCGTTCCTGTTTCGCTTTCTCAGGATGTTTTTTCGAAAGAATTGGGTATTGACGGTATTGTAAATGGAACAGCGGTGATGTTTGCCTATCTGGGTCTATCGGCAGGAGATTTGGCTTCGGGACTATTGAGTCAGCTGCTGCGAAGCCGCAAAAAAGTGGTATTCCTTTATCTGGCTTTTTCCTTTCTGCTCCTGTTGGTCTTTGTATTTCTGCTCAAAGGCATCAGTGTCAATGCCTATTATTTTATCTGTTTTCTCACCGGATTTGCATCAGGTTATTGGGCGATTTTTGTCTCAATTGCCGCTGAGCAGTTCGGTACCAATATCCGTTCTACGGTAACCAACACCGTTCCCAACTTCGTACGGGGAGCGGTATTGCCCATCACTATGAGTTTTACCGCCTTGGGCGGTTATACCGGAAATCTTTATGCCACACTTATTGTAGGCATTGTTTGTATTTTATTGGCAGCCATCGCCACTTTCAGTGTAAAAGAAACTTTTGCCAAGGATTTGGACTATTTTGAAACCTTGTAAAAAAGGGTATTTGAATCAATCTCCTTTCTTATCCGCCCAGGTCTTAAAAAAGTACTGCTGTGGTCCTGGACGATTTTCCTCCTTTTCGCGCAGAGGCTCGCACTCCCTTAGCGTATTGTAACAATCTGCCGGCAATTGCTGATAAAGTTGAGTTCCCTGTGTTTTCCAGTCAATCATTTGCTCACTAACCTCTTTGATAATTTTGGCCGGATTGCCCACAACCAGTGATTTTGGCGGAATGACCATATTTGCTGGTACAAAACAGAGTGCTCCGATGATAGAGTTTTCACCCACCTGAACATCGTCCATCAACACCGCATTCATGCCCACAAGCACATTTTTTCCGACATTAGCACCATGAATAATGGCCCCATGTCCAATATGGGCCCCTTCTTCAAAAACTGCCGACTTTCCGGGGAACATGTGCACCACACAATTTTCCTGAATATTGCAACCGTCGGCCACCAGAATTTCACCCCAATCTCCGCGCAGCACTGCACCCGGACCGATATAACAATGGGCACCGATGATGACATTGCCTGTTACATTAGCCTGCGGATGCACAAAACTTGTCTCATTTATTACAGGACGGTAGCCGTTGAATTCGTAAATCATTTGAAATTTGAATAAATTTGAATAAATTTCCTGATTATCCCTAAAATCTTAAATTATGAAACAAAAAACGCTTAAAGCAATTTTACTATTCTGTCTAATTGCATTATTTTCCTGCCATAACCAACCCCAAAATACAGAAAACAACAATAATAACAAAGATACTGATTCTTTGAATACTGTTGATACCGGTAAATATAAAATAGTCAATGAAAAGCTAATTCCTTTGCACGATGGAATTAAAACAGCTTTCTTGATTACAGAAGATGGAAGGTATATTGCAAAAGCAGCAGGTGGCCCCGTTTATGAATGTTACTGTCAGGCGGTTGGTACCTGTACTGTTCAACCTCATTCAAGAGGAGAACTAAATTGTTGTTGCAGCAATACCTGTGCTAAAAAGCAGGGAGATTTGACGAATGCTATATCAAGCTGTGCTTGGCGGAAAGTATCAGCTGCTGCTGTTGCAAGTACTGATGAAATACTGTTGGACATGCAAATACAAATGCAAGATAGCTTACCCAGAGATAATCCTTTTAATGCAGAAGGTTTAAGGGTTTTAGGGAATGGTGTATTGGAATTTGAAAAACCAGGACTCTTTAAAATTGTAGAAAATGCTGGCAAAAAGGAGGTTATTCTGTTGAAAGCTGCCCCCCAAAATAATAAAGTTACTTGTGATTGTACTTGTGATACTGGAGAATGTGGTATATTACCATCAACAGGTGGTACAACTATTTCTTGTACAGCAACTAAAAGATGTCAAACTATTATTAATGGTAACCCTTGTAATGGTTGTGAATGGAAACGTGTTGCCTCTACAGGCAAAAATTAAAAACAGGAAAGAGCTAAGCAGTGTAGTTTTGCTGCTTGGCTCTTTTATTATTAATAAAAATCTAAGAAATTAAGCTTTCGCTTTAAATTTATTGATAGCATTTATTGTAAAGTCTGTCAAAACCAGCCTGCCACTTATGCCGGCACGGGTAGAAAGCAATTCATCCCAATTTTCGGTGCCTTCCCAGAAGATTCTTTTCAGGTCGGCCATAGCTTCGGGGCTGGAGTTTGCCAATGCGAAAGCAAGTTCGGCAATAGCATCATCCATTTCTGAGGCCGTTTCAAAAACCTCGGCATAGAGCCCTTTTTCTCTGGCCCAATCTGCATCGAAGAATTTGGTGGCATTGATGGCCATCTGAGAGAAGGCAGAAAGTCCTACTTTGCGCTGCACTGCTGGTCCTACCACAAATGGGCCAATACCCACTGCCAGCTCACTCAATTTGGCAGCAGCCGATTTTACGGAATAACAATAATCGGTAGCTGAGGCAATGCCCACACCACCGCCAATTGCCTTGCCCTGTACACGACCTATAATGAGTTTGGGACATTTGCGGCAGGCATTGATAACATTGGCAAAGCCCATGAAAAAGCGATGCCCTACTTCGGTATCTTTTATAGAAATCAGTTCGTCGAAGCTTGCGCCTGCACAGAAGGTTTTTTCGCCTTCGCTCTGCAGAACGATGACCTTAATTTCGTGGTTCTGTCCTGCTTTAGTAATGGTATCGGCCAATTCGGCCAACAGCTTACCGGGCAAAGAATTATGTGCAGGATGAAAAAAGGTGATTGTTCCGATTCCTTCGCGGATATTAAGGGTTACATGACCCTGTTTTGTTATGTCTTCCATCTTGTTGTTGGTTATTTCAAATAATTTCTAATTCCATTTGGATCTGTTTTCCATTCCCGGAAATATCCCGTTTATAATTCTCGCCACAGCGTAGCGAGTTTATTGCGTTTTGTTATTAATATTAGAAAAAGAGGCAATTAAATAGAAAATTAAGAGGATTTTCTTAGCCTTCTAAAACGGGACCAATTTTAGACTCACTTTTTCAAAGATTTCCTAAAAATAAACATTTGACTTTGAAAACCATTGTTCCAATGATATCCGATTGAAAAAGGAATTGCTCCGAAATATTTCTTTTCATCTCTGTAAGCCGAATCGAGATCATTTTGAAATACCTTTTTTGAGAAGTCTTTCAATGGCGGTTTATACTCTCCATAGAGCTGTACTTCCCATTCTTTTTCATTCAATAATTTGTATGGGACTCCAGTGTCATCCTGAACAATGATGTCAGATTTTTTCAGAATCAGATTTCTGATTGCAGAAAAGAAATTATAGTGCAGCAGATAGGAAGCCGATTTTATAAAACAGGTAGTTTTGCGAGTAGGAATGGCGTTTTCAAGATACTTTATTGCGGCATTAGATTTCAAAAGTTTTTCATCAGACATATCTGCTGAAATATAGGTCACCCTTTTTTCTTTCCCGTCTTTTTTAATAAGTATAGTAACCCCCTCCGATTTGGCATATCCGTTCTTTGTTTTTTCAATTGTAGTTTTGTTTCCAAGACTGTCAATACCAAAAAACTCGGCGCCAGTTACATCATATCCCGAGCGGCCAATACCCCAAAGAATTAGCGGAAGTACACCGTCCACTTTTTCTTTTCTTTTGATATCCTGAAACATATTTTTAGTAATGAAATAGCTATTTACATAGATATTCCGAAGCACCGTATCCATGTTATTCAGATAACGCAGTATTTCATCTTCTTCCATAGTGTAAAAATCCGGAATAGATCCGACTGGTTCCAACGCAAACAGTAAATATTCTGATGCATTGGGATATAAATAATGTGCATGGATAAAATCGCCACCGGCAAAGGGATAAAAACAGAAATTGGAATCAGGTAAACTTTGTTTTTTCAGGATGTTGCTGCTCCACTCATTAAATTTAAACAGACGAAGTTTTTCCATCTTTTCAAATTTTTTATTGGTGTTTTTGCAGAATAGCAGAAAACTGTCTTTCTTTGTCAAATCGCTCCTGAAATTTAAAATGGTATCTTTTCCGGAAATCAACCTTACCATATTATTAAGCCTTAGGGCCTTTTCATCAGCATCATTTTTTTCGATATCGGCACTGTCATTAACAGTAATTTTGTTTTCAACTGTTTTATCCTTTTTGCCAACCTCACAGGAGGTGAAAAGGATAAAGAATGTAAAAATGTAGGGAAAGAATATAAGTTTCATTTAAACTTGGCTATTTTTTAGGTCTTGTTATATAATAAACGCTTTTTAAATCAAATTCACCATAAATACCGGTTCTGGCCAAATTCTGACCGAGATGTCCGAGTGTAATTGCAATTTTTTTATCAAAATCTTTCCAGCAGATAAAAATAGCACTGTGCTCTACGCCATGAAAAGAATAATTGACATGATAGATCCAATCGCCGGGCTGAATCATTTTGGAATCAACATAGGGTCCTGATTTTACACTTTTGAAAACGGTAGTTCTTTTGTCCATAGGAAAGCCCGCCTGAAGATAAACTTCATCAATAAACTGCCAACAGGACCCTTTCAAAATCTGTTTCGTGACAACTGTCATTCGATAACCGGTCTCAATAATTTTTTGCCCGCTTTCTGAAATTACAAGGGCCGAACCTTTATTTTTAAGGCAGCTGCATTCTTTCAGATATTCAACGGTTTTGCACATAGTTGAATCGGGGCAAAAGTACTTTTCATTTGAAAAATAAGTACTGTCCGATGTCGCGCTGTCCTTTTCAGTTTCCTGAACAGACTGTGCACTGAGTCCCAATGGAAACAATACAATTATTACTATAAAATACAGTTTGTTCATAAAATATGTTTAAAATCAACTAATTCTGATTTAATTTCTTCACCATCGTTAAAATAGTAGCCAAGGCAACTGTTTTTCCAGTTTCATCATAAATATCAACCAGCCATTTTACTACGCCTAAAAAGATAAATTTTGGATTACACTTTTAATTTCTTCCCAATTAACATCAATATTCATTATTGGCATTTGTTCTTTGTCAGCATCATCAAAGTGCCAAACTTTTCTTAACCAGAAATTCAGATCCGTCAAAGTACTTTTCATTATAAAAGCCAATCATTTCATTAATCGTAAATTTCCTTAACAGAAAATACAAATCAATAAAATCCTTTTTTGATCCCCGACCGGTTATGGCATTCAATTTCATTGCTGCAATATCCTTTTCGGAAGCAAGCCGAATTCCTTCTTCAATTAACGGTGCACAAAGCAGTTTATATTGGTAATCAACAATATCCACTTTAATACCTGATAATGAATAAATTAGTATCCTTTTGCTTTTTTTAATAATAGTTGTTTCCCCAAAACCTGAAAGTATTTCCGAAAACAAAAAACCATCTAATTCACATTTTCCAAAAAGATCAATATCGATGGAATTTCGATGACCTATCTGTAATGCAAGCGCTTGTTCCTCCAACTAAAACAAAATCTTTTAATTCATCTTGTTGCATCAGATAAACTAAGAGTTCCAGAAGTTCTGTTCTGACTGACTGTTTTTGTAGCATCTGAATTCTGTTTTGTCGATTTTTAGGTAATTTGCAATAAATGCAAGCGTCACAGGATCCAATTGTCTTAAGTTTAAGGTGATTTCTTTCATCGTTTCTTTTGAATACAAATCCTGAAGCATTTTCCAATCTTTCATCATTCCGAATTCAAGAACCTGATAAATAATTGTCTCCTTTGATTTTTCAAAATCAAGAGTATCCCTATCTACATCCCAAAACAGATGCGGGGAAAAATCAGAAATGCTGTATTTTTCTTCTGAAGGCATAGCTAAAATATTATTCCTGATTTAATTTCTTCACCATCGTCAAAATAGTAGCCAAGGCAACTGTTTCACCAGTTTCATCATAAATATCAACCAGCCATTTTACAATGCCTTTGGCGATATCTTCCGCACTTTTTTTCTCCTGATCCACCTTTTCTTTTACCGTAAGACGCACACCGATAGTCATACCCGGATAAACAGGTTTTACAAAACGGCATTCATCCAGACCGTAATTGAGCATCACAGGGCCTTTACGCGGTTCTACGAAAAGTCCCGCCGCTTTTGCCAATACAAAATAGCCGTGCGCAACACGTTTTTCAAAAATTGTTCCTTCCAAAGAAGTAACATCCATGTGTGCATAGAAATTATCACCGCTCACATTGGCAAAATTGTGAATATCAGATTCTGAAACCGTGTGTTTGTGAGTAATCCAGGTCTCGCTGATGCGAAGATCCTCGAAATGTTTGCGGAAAGGATGCACATCATCTTCGATGTATTTGGCACCATACTGATGCACCTGAGTAATGGCTGTAAGCGTAGTAGGTGAACCCTGAATGGAAGTGCGCTGCAGATAATGCATCACGCCACGCATACCGCCCATTTCCTCTCCTCCGCCGGCACGGCCTGGACCGCCATGTGTGAGCAACGGCATTGGTGAACCGTGACCGGTACTCTCTTTGGCCGATTCGCGGTTGAGTACCAGAATGCGTCCGTGGTGAGTAGCTGCACCCAATACAAATTCTGTGGCAATTTTATCATCGAAAGTAGCAATGGAGGTTACCAATGAACCCTTGCCCATTTGTGCCAGTTCGATGGCTTCGTCCATATTTTTATAAGGCATGATGGTACTCACCGGACCAAAAGCCTCGATATTATGAACTTTCAGATGTTGGAAAGGACTGTTGTTGACCATAAGAATAGGCGCCATAAATGCTCCTTTGTCCTTGTCGCCGCCAATTACCTCGAAGTTGTCGAGGGAGCCATAAACAATCTGTCCTTCTGTTGACAGTTCCTTTACTTTAGCCCTCACCTCTTCCACCTGTTCTCGGGTTGCGAGCGGGCCCATGCGGACTCCTTCCACAGCAGGGTCACCCAAAGTAGTGGTTGAAAGCTGTTTGCTGAGAGCAGTCTGCACGGCTTCCACCAGATTTTCGGGAACAATAATACGACGGATAGCCGTACATTTTTGACCCGATTTTACAGTCATTTCTTTGCGCACTTCCTTAATGAAAAGGTCAAATTCTTCTGTGCCGGGAACCGCATCGGGGCCGAGTATGGAACAGTTGAGCGAGTCGGCCTCCATATTGAAAGGCACTGCATTATTAATAATTGAAGGCAGACATTTTAAAAATGCACCTGTTGAAGCCGAACCTGTAAAAGTTACAATATCCTGAGACATTACCGGATCCAAAATACCGATACCCGATCCGCAGACGAGCTGCAGGGCTCCTGCGGGCAAAATTCCGGAGGCAATGATATCTTCCACCATCACTTGAGTGAGGTAGGAAGTCTGCTCGGCAGGTTTGACGATAGCCGGCATACCGGCCAGAAAATTCACTGCAATTTTTTCCAACATGCCCCAAATAGGGAAATTGAAGGCATTGAGGTGAATGGCTACACCGCGCTTTGGCACCATAATATGATGTCCGATAAATGTTCCTTCTTTTGAGAGTGGTGCAGTTTCACCATCCACATAAAATGGCTGATTTGGAAATTTTCGACGTAGACTTGCATAAGCAAACAGATTGCCGATACCGCCTTCAATGTCAATCCAGCTGTCGGTTTTGGTGGCGCCGGTCATAGCACTGACAGCATAGTATTTTTTCTTGAGATCGAGCAGATAAAGCGCCAGGGCCTTGATCATTTGTCCGCGTTCGTGAAAGGTCATTTTGCGCAGTGCGGGATTGCCTACTTTGCGGGCATAGTCGGCCATAGCGGCAAAGTCGAGGCCTTCGCTTCCTACGGTACTGATTTGTTCGCCTGTTATGGCGTTGTATTGGGCAATGCCGTCACCTGAGTGTTCGACCCATTTGCCCATGATGTAATTTGGAATGTTTTTCATATAATAAAGTACTTTAGTAGAGAGTAGAAAGTAGAGGGTAAGAAACCGGGTATTTAGATTTGTGTCAGTTATTATGATCGTCAGAAGTCATATCATCAACACTTTGTAGATCTTTGTTAATCTTCGGTTTATAAAAAATATATTGTCAGATCAGTGGCTCATTTTATCCCTTTACTAATCCGCACAACTTGTCCCGACCCAAGACGGGATCCGCACAACTTGTCCCGACCTAAGACGGGATCGCCACAACTTGTCCCGACCTAAGACGGGATCCGCACATTATTTACACTTTTTCAATTACTACAGCATAGCCCTGTCCTACACCTATACACATTGTAACCAAGGCGTATCGCAGATTTTTGCGTTGCAGTTCGCGGGCAGCAGCCATGATAATGCGGGTTCCTGACATACCCAGCGGATGTCCGATAGCGATAGCACCTCCGTTCGGATTGATACGGGCATCATCATCGGCCAGACCAAGCTGACGGGAACAGGCCAAAACCTGTGCGGCAAAGGCTTCGTTCATTTCAATGACATCCATTTGGTCTAAAGTCAGACCGGCTTTTTCCAATGCTTTGAGCGAAGCACCCACAGGGCCGATGCCCATGATTCGAGGCTCCACACCTACTACTGCAGAACTGAGGATTTTAGCAATCGGTTTCAATCCGTATTTTTCAATTGCCAAATCGGATGCAATAATCGCTGCAGCTGCACCGTCGTTTAGTCCGGATGCATTACCTGCAGTTACGCTTCCACCGCTTGTGCGGAAAGCGCCACGCAGTTTGCCCAAAATCTCCATGGTAGTTTCGGGTTTGATGAATTCGTCATCTTTTACTAAAACAGGATCGCCTTTTCTTTGCGGAATGGGCACTGCTACAATTTCTTCGGCCAAAATGCCTGCAGCCTGAGCCGCAGCGGCTTTTTTCTGAGAATTATAGGCAAAAAGATCCTGTGCTTCGCGGCTGATGCCGTACATATCCACAAGATTTTCGGCAGTTTCACCCATGCCGTCTACACCATAGAGTTCCTTCATTTTGGGATTGATTAAGCGCCAGCCGAAGCTGGAATCGAACATCTGTGCATCGCGGCCAAAAGCTGAAGAAGTTTTGGAAATCACCCAGGGTCCGCGGGTCATGTTTTCCACACCGCCTGCAATGAAAATATCACCATCGCCTGCTTTGATAGCCCTTGCAGCCTGAGCGACTGCCGACATGCCAGAAGCACAAAGGCGGTTTACTGTTTCACCCGGAACACTGATAGGAAGTCCGGCCAGCAACAGTGCCATACGGGCTACATTGCGGTTGTCCTCCCCGGCCTGATTGGCGCAGCCTATAATGACGTCTTCGTAAGCGTCAGTCGGTATTTCAGGATGACGGGCCACCAGTTCTTTAATAACCAGTGCCGCCATGTCGTCAGGTCGGACAGATGCCAAAGCGCCGCCAAAAGCGCCCACCGGCGTGCGAACGCCATCGATAAGATATGCTTGTTTCATATAATAGATTATCAGAAGTCAGATTTTCTGATATGAATTGATCTGACACAATTAAGTAAACAGTAATTGAAATCAACTGCAAAATAAAGAAAAGCAACGGAATTTGAATTCGACTGCTTTCGAAATTTTATTTTTTATAAAGACGTTTTACTCTTCCGATTTTACGCCCTGTATTTTCTGTACTTTAATTTTGTCTTTTGAACTGAGCCCTTCAGTAATTTGAATATTAATACCATCAGAAATTCCTGTTTTTACTAATTTTTTTTCGAAAACAGCTTTTGATTTTTCAATTTCAACAAAGGCAGCTCCTTTTTCGTCAAAAATCAGGTCTCTTTCCTGAATGGCCAAGACTTTATCTTTTCTCGCCAATATGATATCTGCATTGGCACTGTAACCGGCACGAAGGAAGACTCCCTCCTTGGGCTTTAGGGCGGTACGTATTTCAAATTTAACAGCGCCGTTTTCCAATAGGCCTTTTGGGGCAATATATTCCAAAATGGCTTCAAATTGCTGATTATCAAGAGCGCCAATGCTCAACAAAAGCGGCATGCCTTCTTTAAGTTTACCAACATCCGATTCATCCACTTTCCCTTCAAAAATCAACTGTTTCATATCTGCCAATTCGGCGATAGTCGTGCCTTCGTTAAAATTATTTCTTTCGACAACAGAAGAGCCCACTTCAATCGGCACATCCAGCACCATGCCATCCACTGTGGCTTTGACAATATTTGAAACCTGTCCGGTATTGCCGGCAACGCCCTCCTGCATGAGCTGCAGATTGCTGACCGCAGCGTCCAGTTCCTGACGGCGGATGTCCACATTCATCTCAAAAGATTTAACATTGTTCTGTGAATTGATTTTGGCATTATCCAGCGCATTTTTTGTTAATTCCAATTCCAGTTTGAAACGTTCATATTCCTGAGCGCTGATGACACCTTCACTCAAAAGCTGTTTCTGCCGTTGTTCCTGTTTTAAAGCATTGTCATAATTAGCTCTCGATTGTTCAGTGTCAACCCCTTCTTTGTTCACTTTGCGCTGCCGCTCCAATTCGCGAATAGCATCCTGATAACGCAATTGTGATAAATCGACATTTGATTTTGCCTGATTGAGTGTAGTTGGGCTCGGTACCAGCTTGATGCGGGCAATCGCATCTCCTTTTTTAACAATCTGACCGGCTTCCACAAAAAGTTCGTCGATAATACCGGAAATCTGCGATTTGATGAGGATCTCGTGACGGGGTTTTACCGAACCTGTAGCAACAGTCTTCTGCACAATATTCATTTCTGTGGCCGAAGTCGTTTCGAAACTGCCATCATTGCTGCCTTTCCCAAAAAAGTAGCTGAACATCCAGAAAGAAAGCAGCAGAATAACCGTGAGGGCTGAACCGAGAAGAATTTTTTTCATATTTAATTATTAGATTATCAGATATCAGAAGGCAGTTTAGCTGCGTGGAACTCACTACATTCGGTTGTCAGTTTTAACGAATTCAAATAGTTATAGTTATGTTAAATTAATCTGCTCTCAAAGCAGCAATAGGTTGAATACGAACGGCATATTGAGCAGGCAACAGACCTGCCAAAGCACCGGATATAATAAGTACAAAAAGAGAACCTATGCCTACTGCCGGTTCCACCTCCGGATTTTTAAAGAGTTCAGAACCTCCGCCTGCAAGCAAGTTATCCGCTAATGCAATAAGTCCTGTTCCAATCAGTAATCCGATATAGCCGGAAACCGTAGTGAGCACAACAGACTCGGTCAGAATCATCCTTATAATGGAGTTGGGGGTTGCCCCAATAGCTTTGCGCAGGCCAATCTCTCGGGTGCGGTCTTTGACGGTGATGAGCATGACATTGCTTACACTCACAACTCCTGCAAAAAGCGTCATGATGCCCACAAACCAAATAAAGATATTAATACTGTCGAAAAGAGAGGCAATGCGTCCAAACTCTTTTTCAGAATTGAAGGAGCCGATAGCCTGAGCATCATTGGGATCGACTTTGTGCCTGCGGGCCAAAATGCCCTTTACGGTTGTTTCTACTTCAGTAACTGAGGCGTCGGGACGGACGGTGCAGACAAACCAGGAGATTTTATTGCCGTAATTGAAGGCCTGTTGGCAGGTTGACAGTGGTATAAACAATTGTTCTTCCACTTCCTGCATCCATTGACCCTGTCCGTCAAATTCGATGACACCGACAACCTGAAAAGGAATGTTGTTTACCTGAATGTATTTACCAATTGCCGAATCTTTTATGAAAAGCCCTTCTGCCACTGTTTTTCCGATGACGGCTACTTTGCGTCGTTCCGATTCATCCAGGGTATTAAGTATGCGCCCTTCCCGTGCAATCATCGATTGAATTTTGAATACGGCAGGCAGTTCTCCACGTACTTCATAACTGCCTTTTTCGGCACCGTAAACTATATTAAGTCCGTTGAGTTCTACTCTTGGCGCAAAAAGCTCTATTTCGGGCACTTTGGCCTTAATTTCCTTAACATCATCCAAATCAAAAGTCAGTTGCCTGTTGATACCCATGCCCCGGTGAGGCATTGCAGAGCGTCCGGGCCAGACAAACAGTCCGTTGGATACGGTGCCACCGAACTCTCCTTTCACCCCGTTTTCCATACCGCGGCCAATGCCCATCATGAGAATGAGCATAAAGATACCCCAAAATACTCCGGCAGCAGTAAGTCCGGTGCGAAGTTTATTGGAACGGAAGGTGGACAGGATTTCCTGCCAAAAGTCGCGATCGAATCCTAACAAATTGACTGATTATGATTTTAGGTGCTAATGTTAAGGCCGTAAAAGTTCACATTTAATTTAAATTCAAAAATGTCAGACCTTTTTTAATATTGCTATTTTTACGCTGCAAAACTAACAAAATAAATCCAATCAAATGAAAACAGCTTTTCAGGTATTATTAATTCTATGCTCATTTCAGGCAATGTCGCAGCAGGTTAATAGAGGTCCTTATCTGCAGGTACTAACTCCGGAGTCTATTCAAATCTGTTGGAGCACAGATATTCCCTGCAATTCTAAAGTAATTTTCGGTAATTCTTTAGGGGGGCTAAACCTTTCGGTTTCAGACACTGACTTAAAAACTGATCATTTTATCAAACTGAATGGGTTAAGTTCGGCTTCTTTTTATTATTATTCTATCGGAACAATCACAAATGTTTTGGCAGGAAACACTGATTCGTACAGATTTAAAACAGCTCCTGCCAACGGTACCGTTTCTCCCTATCGGATTTGGGCTCTTGGTGATTTTGGAAAAGCAAATCAGGGACAGCGCGATGTATTGAGCAGTTTTTTAAATTATACTAATGGGGAACATACTGATTTTATGATTTTTTTGGGTGATAATGCCTACAGCGACGGAACTCAACAGGAATATCAGGATAAATGTTTTAATATATATGATTCCATAATGCCTTTTTTGCCAGTTTTCAGTACACCCGGAAACCATGACTATAACAGTGTGAATCGTTTCGACCCTCCGGCTCAGCACAGCGGGCCTTATTATGATATCTTTAATAACCCCATGAATGCAGAAGCTGGCGGAGTGGCAAGCAATACTGAGCTTTATTATTCATATGATTTTGGAAATATCCACTTTATAAGCCTTAACAGCGAAATTCAAGCTTGGACAGCGAGCAGTACTTCGCAAATGTTTAATTGGCTGCAACAGGACCTGCAGTCAAATACCAAAGAATGGGTGATCTGTTATTTTCATCAACCGCCCTTCAGTAAGGGCTCTCACGATTCAGACGATTTTTGGGAGCTGCTGATGCTTGCGATGCGTCAGAATGCACTGCCTATTTTGGAACAGTATGGAGTTGATCTTGTTTTGTGCGGACACAGTCATGTTTATGAACGCAGCAAACTCATAAAAGGCCATTATGGCTTTTCATTTACCTATAGTAATGCTACACATGCCATTAGTACGGCAAGCGGAAATTACAATCAGGGCCAGCATTATACAAAATATCTCAATGGTACAAATGAAGGCACTGTCTACGCAGTATGCGGAAATTCGGGTAGCAGTGAAAGTGGTGCAAGTATGAATCATCCTATAATGATTGCCAACGACGGAGGGTCAGATGATTTTGGTTCTCTTCTCATAGAAGTGAATGGCAACAGATTGGATTGTAAATACCTTAAATCGACAGGTGTTATTTACGACGAGTTTACCATTGTCAAGCCTGACGGAAGTAGCCCTGTCACATCAGTTGATAATAATTCTGACCGAATTTTAAATCCAAGGGTCTATCCTAATCCGGCAGATGATTTTCTTCAGGTTGAATATGCTCTAAACAAAGAAGCAGAACTTATAATTACATTATTGGATTATAGCGGTAAAGAACTTTTTTCTGAAAAGATGCAATCTTATACAGGAGAAAACAGAAAGCTGTTTAACGTAAACGGTTTGGCAGTAGGAAATTACATCCTTAATATCAGAACAGAAAACGAAACGGTTTCCTTGCCTTTTACTCATAAGTAGATATTATTTTTTAAAAAACAAAGCCCGCTTAAAGATTTGAGCGGGCTTTGTTTTGTCTTTTTTTATTTCACTTCCTCATATTCAACGGAATCCAAATCCTTTGCCGGAAGAGCATTGTCTGTATAACATTGTCCCCCCGCACATTGTCCTCCCGCACAACCAAAGGCAAAAAGCCCCATTGAGGCAACATAGCTGCCGAAAAGAACCCCCAACCATTCGTGATGCTGTATTGAACTTGTCAGCAGGAAAAGTCCCATTGCAAAATACACGACTCGTATTATCGTCCAGTTTTTAAAAATTCTATCTTTCATTATGAATGCTTTTTAGCGTCTGAAATGAATTATCTTATTAATTTGATTCAGGATGTTCTTGTTTTACTGCAGGTTTTTGCTTTTCAAACATTGTGAGCAGCAGATAGCCCATCAGCGACCCGTATAGTATTGAATTTGTCGGACTTGAAGTGATGGAACAACTGCCGCTGCTACAACCGACAAAATAATAATAAAGGTATCCTCCTGCTGCGCCTAAGACAATGCCAAGGATAACCAAAATATTTCTAAGAAAAAACTGTTTCATGTTTTGTATTAATTTTGGTTTAACAGTACAAAAATAGATCAAGTTTTACTCAGGTTCTGTGATTATGATTACTGAAGGACGAATTTCAAAAAAAAAATGTAGGAATTTAGAATTTTTTAGCGTAAAAATTGTTAAATAGAATTATAAACAGTATATTTGCAGCACATAGCAGCAATTTATAACTGCTTGTTTAATATTTTGGTCTTATAGCTCAGTTGGTTAGAGCAGCGGACTCATAACCCGCTGGTCCTTGGTTCAAGTCCAAGTGGGACCACACGAAAACAAAACCCTTGAAAGTTTAGGCTTTTGAGGGTTTTTTTATAAAAACAGCCTTTATACAATACCTGTCACAAAAATCTAACTTTTTCAAGATTCTATATACCTCAGAACAGTCATTTGATTTCAGGGTCAGATTTATTCTGAATTTGAACGCGAAATTGCTTCCTGTTTCAGATATTCAATTTGAAAGTTTCAGTAAAGATAATCTCGGGAACTTTTAAACTTACGCATTGGTTCCGACTTGATTTTTTGTTACTTTTGGATCAAGCCAAAAGTAAAAAAGAGCCCGCGATTTGAACTTGTTTCAACCCTTGATTGGCATTATTAGGTATTTGAAGGAAATTGTCTGATTTATGAAGCGTAAATCAGAACGCTGGCTTTTGAAATTAGACTCAACCGGTTTTTTAGTGCTGTTCCGCCAGATATTCGTCTCTTTTTTGGAGGGAATCTCAAAAATGGAGATTCTGTCAGTGTAGTTATGCCAGAAAATCAGATTGAAATATTTTTATTTCCAAAGTTTAATTAATTATTTATTAATTTAAAGTGAACTATAATTTAGTTGTATAATATTGATATTCAGAACTTTAAATATTTAATTGGCTTAAGATTTATTAATTCTGGCAATAAAGCTTATTTAAAAACGAACTATTTACCCCTTTTGGAATGTTAGGTAAAGACAAGGAAATAACAGCAAAAAGTAAATTGGCATATTTTCCTTAAGTTCTTATCATTAAAAGAATGATTATGAGTATATTATTTGTATTCAAAATTATTTCACCAATTAATATATTTAAACTTAACAATCTAAAACAGTAAAATCATGCAAGGTTTTAATGACAACGATTTCCAGCACAGTCTTGTGATGTATCTCGATGGTGCACTCAGCAAAGAAGAGTCCCGCGAGTTTTTAGACAACGTCATGCAATCACCTGAGCATATGGCTCGTTTGCAACAGGAAAAATCCTTTCGCGAAATTTTACGTCAAAAAGTTGGTCGCCGCACGGTCTCTCCGGCCTTAGTGCAAAGTATAAAATCCAAAATAGGCGATACGCCTTCCTCTTACTAAGAAATCAAAAAATTTAAATTCCGTCTTTTTTTAAAGGCTGAACTTAATAATAATAATACATAATCAAAAAATCTAGTTTTTGTAAGTATCAACTTATGAAAATCTGTAAAAAGTAAGTTACTTTTGTATAACTATCAGCATCTCTAAACTAACAAATTAGAGATGTTTTTTGTATTTTTATAACTACAAAATCATCAGAATAATGGACATGCGAAGCTTTAATCCTACAGACCTGCATATCAAGGATTTACACCAATACATCGTGGGTGCAATTGCTCCACGTCCTATTGCTTTTGTCAGCACTCTGGATGAGGATGGCCGCCCCAATTTGGCGCCTTACAGCTTTTTTAATGCATTCAGTTCCAATCCGCCAATACTTGTTTTTTCATCTAACCGCCGAGTTCAGGATAATACAACAAAAGATACCTTGCACAATGTTCAAAAAAATGGAGAAGTTGTAATCAATGTTGTAAATTACGAAATTGTAAGGCAGATGACTATTGCCAGTGTGAATTACGCTCCAGGCGTAAGTGAATTTGAAAAATCGGGCTTAACACCTATTGCATCAGAAACGGTTAAACCTTTCCGTGTAAAAGAATCCCCTGTTCAATTTGAATGCAAGGTAAAAGAAGTCATTACCCTTGGTGATCATGGTGGTGCCGGACATCTTGTAATCTGTGAAGTACAACGCATACATGTCAGAGAGTCCGTTATCGACGATAAAAATAGAATTGACCCCAACAAACTCGACCTTGTAGGACGTTTGGGTCGGGCTTACTACGTACGCGCAAGCGGCGATGCACTTTTTACACTTTTTCAGGAACCGGAACAGGTGGCTTTAGGCTTTGACAAATTGCCCGAAAGCATCAGACACAGCCCTTATCTCTCCGGCAATGAGTTAGCCTGCATTGCTTCTCTTACGGAATTTCCAAGCGAAGAAGATATTAATAAAGTGTTGGAGGAAGATGAAGAGGTTAAAAAAATCCTTCTTGATGATAAGGGACATCCCGATCCAATGCGTCGTGACCTGCACCGATATGCGGAAAGAGCTATTGCTCAAGAAGCTTACCGATATGCTTTATGTATATTAATGATTTCCGATAAGGCTTACAAAACTCTATAATAGGCACGATTTTTGTTTTTTAAACAAAGCTATTTTAAAAAAATATATTGATTATTAATACTTTGAATCTCCCCTTACCTTTTTTACATTAACATTTAAATATTATGGCTACCCAATTCGATCTGCATAATTTCCTGCCGCGTCACATCAGAAAACTGCTGCATGCCAAAACTGCAACATCCTCCAAACATAGCGGGGCTTTCAATGTTTTGGCGTTGGATAAAAATGAAAGTGCTTGGGGTACTGTAGGTACCGATTCTGACTATTCTAAATATCCCGACAGCGAAGCTACCTTATTACGCAAAGAGCTTTCGGAATATTTAAAAATCAGCTCTGACAAAATTATGCTGGGCAACGGTTCTGACGAACTGATTGACCTCATCATGCGCGTGTTTACAGAAAACGGCAAGGATCATGTTTTGGCTTTCAGTCCATATGCAGCAAGGGTGAAACATTTTGCTGCACTCAACGGTTTGGTTGTTGATGAAATGCACCTGAACACAGCTTTTCAGCTTTCTATATTTCAGGTTAGAAATCATATCAATGAACATACAAAAATCATGTATATCTCCAACCCCAATCCTTTTTCGGGCATCTGTCTCCGCGGAATGGATATGGTAGATATCATAGGAGATTTTAATGGAATTGTAATAGTAGACGAATCCTGCATCGGCTATCAGCCGGAAAATAGCCTGATAGAATATATAGAATCATATCCAAATCTGGTTATTGTTCAGAGTTTTTCAAATGTTTGGGGAATGGCCGGTCTTCGTCTCGGTGTACTTTTTGCCTCTCCTCAGATTGTTGAAGTTTTGAATAAAGTACGTGCGCCTTTCAATGTCAACAGTATGGCACAGGAAATTGCTGTAAAAGCCCTGCATATTGCCGAACAGAAAGACCGTATTGTGAATGAAACTATTTTGGAGCGCGAGCGACTGAAAGATGAATTGCTTCAGTTGAAATTCGTTCAGGAAGTTTTCAATTCGGATGCTAATTATCTTTTGGTAAGAGTTGACAAACCGGATCATCTAATAGAATATTTGGATGATGAGCGCATCTATGTTTATAATGCCACTGCATATCACAATTGCAGCAATTGCGTGAGAATTACAGTCGGTTCAGTAGAACAGAATCAGCGATTGCTCAAAACCCTTCGCGAAATGTCAGCAAAAACTGCTCCGGCCCGCATGTTCTTAAAAAAATTGGGGCAGACCCTGCAGAGGGCAGGCTGTTCATAAAGCTCAAACATTCAATATAACAGCGGA
>CAINVS010000520.1 GCA_903854205.1 uncultured Bacteroidota bacterium
AAGACTTTGTCATAAAACAAAAATCTTTTGCCCTTAATAAAACAAACAATTTTTATAAATATCATGAACGCGCTTATAGAAACCTCTCCAAATAAAGATTTTTTTGAATTACTGCTCAATTATCAGAATTCAAAAGCTGCTGAACTTGCCAAAACAAAAATATCTGCTGAAATTGCAGTTGGCGGACTGATGCTGAAATTATGGCTTAAAAATGGCAATTATCTCAGTGCTGATGCAGTAGGGTTGTTGAAATTGGATTTCTCAAAAGAATATGCTCAGGAGATTGCAGAATTGGGCAGACTGATAGATATTTATTTATCGGACCTTAAGCAAAAAGAAGCAGCAAAGCCCTTTATTGCTGATATAACTGAATATTTGACTGCTTCTGCTCAGCATATTGAAAAATTAGCAAAAGCTATTTCAGCAGGTGGAAAAATTCAGGCTAATACTTGGATGGATGGAGCTTCGCTCAGAGATTGGGCTTTGTATTTGGCTACTTATTATGAAGATCGGAAAGACTATGCCAATGAAGTGCAGATGCGCTTTGTACGTTGTAAAATCACCAATAGTATCATGAACCATTATATGCATCTTGTTGGCCCCGATATGGTTGGGGTTGGTCGCGCCCTCGAAAAAATCAATAATCCCGAAAAGGCATTCATGTTTTACAATGCAGTTACGCTCGATTTTGCGCCGCTTTTAGATGAATTTGCAACCAAAAAACCGCAAGAGGAGGATAAACTTTCACTTTGGGCCTTGAAAGAGGCTTATTCAGGCCTTATCCGAATTGGAAAAAGTGAAAACCCTGATGAAGATAAACAAAAAGTTTTACAGATAGAAGCACTTATCAAAAACTAATACTTGTCCAAACAAGTCAATATTCAAATAACTGCTCTAAAATATAAAGTTGAGTTCGGGTGCTGCTGTCAATAATTTTTCTGCCTCGCCCGGCAAGAGTGGATTTCCTGAAAGCTCTAATTTTAGGAGTGAATGCATCTTTGACAAAAAATCCGGCAATCGCTTGATTTTATTCCTCGACAGATTGAGCGTTTCCAAAGAATTCATACCTGCGATGCAAATTGGAAAATCTTCAAAATAATTATCCGCCAAACTTAATTCTCTTAGGGATTTCATGTTCGACATCTTTTCCGGCAGTGCATTTAGCCTATTCTGAGATAAAATCATAATCTCCAATTTAGACAAATTTCCTATAGTATCGGGAAGCCTTTCCAATAAATTGTTCCAAAGATTTAAACTGTTGATTTTATAAAGATTACCTATGCTTTCCGGCAGGTAGCGCAATTGATTGTCCCATAGACTTATTTCGGAAAGATTTTTCATTTCACCCAAGGATTCCGGAAGTCTTTTAAGCAGATTATGTTCCAGATTCAGATTTCTCAGATTATTTGCCAATCCGATATACTCCGGCAAATTTTCCAATTTATGCATACTTTTGTACAAAGAACTTCTTCCCTGTACTGCCGCCAATTTATCCCTCAAACTTATGCCGTCAGCCATTTCTGGATTGATAAACTGAAACAATTCTTCAACACCGGCCCAAAATAAGGAAAGATCTGCTCCAACAGCATCTGCCAAGGTTATCGCCAGATCAATATTGGTTTCATCACCGCTATAGAATAGCTCAAAAAGTTTTTCTCCGTAATCCAATTTTTTCATTTTCCGGGATCGCTGATGCAATTACATTTTTTACAGAGCCAAAACTCTGAACCGTACCAATTGGCTCCCCAAGGCATAACTTCTACGAGAACTGGATTTTTTGCTTTTCTATTCGCAATGATGGCAAATTTTCGACTGTTTCCGGAGGGCCAAACATCTTTTTTATCAGCAGTCAGATGCAGTAATTTATCTTTTAAAAACCATTTTCCTTCAGCATGTCTGCGGCAATCACAATCAGCTATAAAATTGTGAAAGCTGAAAGTTCCATCGGCTCTAAGTTGTATTTGGTCATGTCTTTCGCGCATTGGGGTAGGTGAAAATTCAAAACAACCCCAAGCTTTGCCATTTTTTATCAGCTCTTCGGTATAATTAAAAACTTCGGTATACTCAAGGCTGTATTTTAATTCCAAGCTTGCGTGCCAATAGTCTGCATGCCATATTTCATCGCCATTCTGATTATAGAGCACATGAAGTCCGTGCATGTTTCCGTAACGGTCATATTCCGAATCACTTTTCATGCTTCCGTCCTTATAAAACTGCTGACAATAGGATTTATTACCAAAATTGTAATAGGTCAGCGCCAGCCTGTTTGTATCATTGTCATAATAAACCTCATAATATCCTTTTGGTAGAAATGTTGGGATATTTAGAAAAATACTGTCTTTTATTACTAAAGTCTTAAATCGGTAGGTATTGCCAAAACGCAGATCTATCTGTTCCAATACTATATCATCCCTTGATAAACTATCCAACGGAAAATAACCCGGTTGGGCATCTATAGGTTTTAAAAATAGCAGAACAGCAAAAACTAGGCAGCATAATACCTTGTTCATAAGAAACTGACTTTGATTGGCCGTAAATATATAGACTTATTTTTTATATTTTGCCGCAATCTCAAGATCAATTTTATGTTGCAATTCCTCTGCTTCTAATATTTTTTTTGAGTAAGCCCTTAAGTCGCCTGAGCGTTGTATGTCTCTGGCCTGTTCCATAAGTTGCAAATATTGTTTCTCAAGTTTTTTTATGGGATCTTGTCTAAATAGGAAAAACATAATTGTAAGTTTTTGATTCGCTAGAATAACAGAAAAAGGCAAGATTATGTTTACATTTAATTGTCTTACTTTATAATTCAAAAACCTGAAGTCATAAACAGGTATAAATATTTAAAAAAAATGAGTATTTTTGCAGATTGATTAAAAAGTATAAACGATTTTAGTAATGAAATTTAGTACAAAAGCAGCAAACTTTTTCAAAGAGTTAGGATATTTTCTCAGCAGCAAATATTTTCTGAAAAACTTCGGATATATGATGGGTGCTGTTGTGTTATTTTTGTTAGTTGTGTTTCTTCTTTTACTTCCGGGCTATACCCGTCATGGAGAGGACATAAAGGTAATTGACATTACCAATCTTACAGTTGAACAGGCAAACAAAATGATTAAGTCACTTGGCTTAAAATTGGTTGTAACAGACTCATCTTACAACCCGCTTAAAAATCCCGGTGTCATAATTGAACAGACACCCACAAAAGGTAATCGAGTAAAACCCAAAAGAACGATTTATGTAACCGTTAATTCGGCTCAGCCACCTCTTGTCAGTATCTATTACAATCAAGTGATTGCTCAGGACCTTGATCAGGTGGAGCGTAAGTTTAAGAGTATGGATATAAAAATCGGTAAATTGAAATACGTACCCGGTCGTGCGGAGAATACTGTAAAGTCCATTAAACAAGGAGATAAAATACTTTTCCGTGAAGTTGATGGTACAAAAGGCGAAAAGAAACCTTCTGAAGCTCAGAATATCCCACGTGGTTCTGTAGTTGATCTTGAACTTTACCGTGGGGATGATGCTGAAATGAAATCTATTCCCAGTCTTATCTGCAACACCTACGAAGAGGCTATGCTTCAGATCTTAGGTAATGAATTTCATATAGGCAATATTTACATAGATCCATCTGTCGGTAGAGACACTACACGTGCTTATATCGTCAGACAGTCTCCACGCGGAGGCTCTGAAGCTAGCATGGGCACAGGTATTGACATTTGGTTGGAGAAAAGAAAGCCTGTAGAATGTGATGAAGAATAAGATTGGTTACTTATAGCTATTTAAAGCACCTGGTTATGCTGTTTAGCAGATAGAACTTTTTTATTATTTTAGTTGAAACTGTTTTGGTTTGAATCAAACTAATCTTCTCCGGAAAAATTAACTACGTAAAATCTTCTCGATTTTACAGCCTTTAGCCAATGGAGTGATTGGCGGCATATTCCAAATGTATTATCAATGCCGATGCAATGGCTTGGCTTCATGAGTTGCAGAATTGTACTGCTCTCTTTGGCCTTGAACAGCTCAGATAATTCTACAAAACCGTCAATTCTGTTTTGAGTGTCCAATATGAATATATGCAGAATATCTTCAAAGTCACCTTTCTTTAGAACTTGAAGAACATCTTCGCAGCTTTGACTGCTTGTAATTTTTGGAATTTTATTGCTGAGGAATTGTTCGATGCTGTTTAATGACATGTATTGTAGAAAACTGACTGTGACGGATAACTTTTTTGATATTCATCTATAAAATCAATTATAAAGGTTTAAATTTTCTTCAATCAAAATCTAATCCAAAATTTTCAGATTAGATCAAATAACAGTGCAATCAAAACTAAAAATCCCGGATACCCGGGATTTTTATGATTAGGATCTAATATATTGTTTCACAATGCTGCTTTTAGCCTGAGAAATTCCGTTAAGATTTTGTCCAAAATGATACTGTCATAACTTGAAAAAGCTACAAAAGTCAAAAGCCCCATAATTCTTGGAAGAATCTTCCTCATCTCCCCAAGTATAGCTTTGAAAACATACCGTGATAAGTCTTCCTCAGTAAGTGCATTTAGTTTTTTACTGTGAAGTATTTTAATGTCCGACTCGTTTACACAGCAGGGACAACCCGCCACATGAGTCTTTAACCTATATTTGGGAAAAGTATCGTAAACGGCTTCTGTCGTCCTGTTATTAACTATTTAAATTTAATTCATTAAACATCAAAGGGAGGCGAATTTTCACTCGCCCCCGATCAAATTTATATTACAATAATCCCTTTTTGGATTGACTTATTTAATAATAATATGATATGTACTGTCTTTTGGCGGACAGATAACCGTTACTCTGGAATCAGCCTTGATCACCTTTTCGAAATTGGATTTATTCAAGATCGAAGATGGGTGAATATCGATTGCAGGATTGGAACTATTGCAGTGGTCTGAAAGTTTATCTGCTCCAACCTGATTTACAGCGGCTAAGATTGCACCCAAAATTTCCTGTTCGCTTTTTCCGGCATCAAGCGCTTTTTCATAAGTGTCCACTACAAGACCTGCAGCAGCTTTGTCTTTATACTGTGTTCTGTTGAATGCAGCACCGTAAGCTTTGATATTCATCAACATGACAGAAGCCTGTTGCTCGGCAGTTCTGACAGTGTTAACAATCATTGCATTAGGTTCGCCTGCAGCGGCTAAGATTTCTCTCAAAACCAAATCTGCTTTAGCAGAGAGGTTTGTAACTGAACCTTTGAGTTGGAATTGGATTTGCTCTGGTTTCAGTACTTCAGGAGCAGGGGTTTCATTTTCACCCGTTCCATTTTCTGCAACCGGACCTGTACCAGCAAACACTTTAACCTTTGTGACATCGCCCCAAACCTGATTCAGATAAAAAGTACCTACTTTTGCCCCGGCCTGAACAATTTTACCGAATTTGTAAATTTTGCCCTTCAAAGTAACCTCTTTCATATCAGCTTCAGGTGTTGGAACACCGACAGCGATATGATCGGGTGTACTGAAAAACACCATACGGCCTTTGTTGATGTGGTCTAACCATGCCTTTGCCAGTTCAGTAACTTCCTGAAAGGTTTTACCATCCTCTTCCTCCATGTGTTTGAGCATTGTACCTGCACCAATCATTCCCTTTCCTTTGGCTGTAATGAGTTTTTGGAACGGATTGTCTTTCCCCATAACGTTTTCAGCAAGATCCATTGCAAAACGGTTGCACCAGGTTACACTTACTACATCTAAGATTTCTTGAGGAATTTTTTCGCCTGCATTGTATTTTTTTCCATGGTATTGAGCCGGAATGTCCTTGTGTTTTGGCACCCAATATCCGCCGGGGCCTGCATGATCTCTTTTGTATGCACCAGAACTGACCATTTCATTGCCTTTCTGAGCTGTTTTGGGGCCAATTTCAGTGTTGTCGGCATAAGCACCGGAAGGAGCATTATTTGTGACGGGTTCATTTTGGGTAACATTTATTTCTGTGTTCGATTCAGAAATATTCACTTTCATGCTTGGCATAAGACCGTCCAATTGCTGCTGTATCAGTTCTACCTTGCCGCGTGCCAAAAGAAAACTTGCTTTGGACCAGTCGAAAATAGATGCTTCGTCGTACATTTCCTGCCATTCCTGACAAAGGTCCAATAGGTTTTCTACTTTATCAACATCAGCCTGAGTCAGGGTTTTAGCCTTGATTTTAGGAATGACAGTTGCTTTTATATCTGCCAAAGTTGTAGAAATTTCGGTCAGATTGGACGCCAACAAATTTTTAAGGTCCAGACCATCGTTCTGAATGTCCATTTCGCCGGTATCCTGAATGTCAGCCTGTTCGAAAACTTCCTCCACTTCAGGTGCGGCATCCAATTTCTGCTCCAATGCATCCAATGCATCTTCGGAAATTTCGTTGAACATTACATTGTAAGTTGCCTGCGGGATCAGTTTTTTTAAGGTACGCTCAATTTTGGTAACCTTGTTTTTACCTTTTCCTTTAGCGAGAGAAATCTGAATTTTCTTTTGTCCGTTTTCGTCAACACCGTCAAAATAAACAGATCCGATAGCGCCGCAAGGGTCTTTTACAACCTCTTTTTTTGCATATTCTTTAAATTTTCCTTTCCAGTTTCCAAAGAGCGGAAGTGCCATTCCGGGCTTATCCGGATAATCATGTTCTCCAATGATGATACACTGTGTAGGATTTTCCTTGCTTGTATTTTTCTGCAGCCTTTTCAATTCTTTCTTGATCAGGGCCTTCATTTTTTTGAACTCAATTTTCTGAAGATCCTCAGGCGTTTTTGCTATTAATGGATTGATTTTCATTGTATGTAGTCGTTAATTGTTAGTAAATTGTTTTAAAAAATCAGATCAGTTAAAACAGGGGAAAAAATTGGCTTCCAAACTTGTCGGTATTACAATCACCACTTTTACTGCTTCAGTGTTACTGCCAAAACTGCCTTTTATAAGAGTATTCCAGGTGTTTCCTCCAACATCAATACGTCCATCCGGTTTTGCCAGACCAACCTTATCTTTTGGAATTTTGGAATCGCTTTTATTGTTAATGCTCCGCAACCTGAAGACCTGCAGAAAATTTTTCATTTAACAGTGATTGAACCAAAAGAACATCATTGGTTTTGTTTTTTCCTCCATGACTTTCAGTAACACGGTTAAAAGCTTTTTTTATGCCTCCGGTAGGATCCTATTTAAGCGTTGCCAAACAGTTGCCCCATCCTTCATTTGGATGATAGGCAGCGCCAACAATATCTTCAAGACTTTTTGCATCGTTGATGCTTGTCATATTGTATTCCGACAGTTTTGCTCCTTTTTGAAAATTATTGAGGAAATAACCTGCCAAAACATCAACAGCAATAGGCAATTCGTTCAGTAAATGCTGATTTCCGACAATTTCCGACTCTGTATATTTGGACATAGCCTGGTAGTTGTCTTTAAAGGTAACCCCATTCAAACCCATTCCTCTGTATTTATAGCCCTCATTGGCAGCATTGCCGTATATTCCGCCATATACAGCATTAAAAAATGCCTCATAGCTTGCTTTGAGAGTATTTAATTTGGCATCAGACATTTTGCCCAATTTTGACTTGAATATTGTACTGATTCGCTCATTGTCGGTTTTGCCATAACCTAATTCCGATACCAGTTTGAATACTGCCTCTTTGGAAACTTCAGCGAGAATCCCTGCATGAATTTATTGGTTACCCCTCTTTTTTGAAGGTTTTTTACAATAAGCTCAATGACCTTTTTCTGACTGACATTTAAATTTTCAGTATATGGCATAAGATTAACTTTTGCAGATTAGTTAAAACAAGGGAAAATCCTTGCATCCAAACTGGTTGGCTGTACCTGTACCTCATCATCATAAGTGGATGTAGCGCTGCCACTTGCTCCGGTCAATGCCTGCCACGTTTTTCCACCCGGATCAATTCTGCCGTCAGGACTGCCAAAACCAGCTTTTTCCTGTTGGAATTTCTTAATAGCAGCTATGGTTTTAATGCCACAATCGCCATCTACGGTAAGACCTGCATTGTGTTTTTCATTGAGCAGGGTCTGTACTATTTTGACATCCGCATCTTTGTTTTTACCGCCTTTGCCAACCGAAGCACTGATTTCTCCGGAAGTATTAACAGCTGTTGCAGGATTGGTATTTTGAGCAGGTTCAGTATTGCTGCTGTCGCCAATTAGTTTTTTGACATTATCCAATATAGTCTGGATGAATGATTTTTGACTGTGCTGAGCATTTTCCGGTTTTGCTATCCATTGTTCAGCCAGTTCCTTTGCTTCTTCAATTACTTTTTTAATGGCATCAGTCAGTCCACCGAAAATCAGACTGCTAAAGTCCAATTTGGCAACCAATGCTTTAATTTTATCGAGCAGACTGTCGTTGTCTGTATTGGGCGTAGGTGTTGGGTTTGGTGTTGGATTTTCAGGGCCCAGATTTGAGATATCAACTTTTTCTGCTTCTACCAACAGTTCATCCATGCGTTCCATTGCTCTTTTGTAGCCGTTAGTCGGTTCGTTTTCTATAGAAGCCTTGTCTTTTCCCCAGCCGGCATTGGCGTGGTAAGCCGCTCCTGTAGCATCTTTCAGGCTTTTTGCATCATTCATGTCTTTCATGTTATACTCACCCAATTTGTTGCCTTTTTTGGTGAAATTTCTCATGAAATAACCGACACATACATCAACAGCAACTTCCAAAGTATTCAGCAAATCGGGATTGCCTACTATGTCGGCATCTGTGTACTGTGCCATTGCCTGATAATTGCCTTTGAAAGTGATCTGATTCAAACCCCTTCCTCTGTATTTATAACCTTCATTAGCAGCATTACCATGGCGGCCGCCATAAACCTTATTAAAAAAGGCCTCATTGTCAGCTTTGAGTGTTGTAAGTTCAGCTTCACTGAGTTCTGCAACTCTGGAACCGAAAATCTTGCGAATACGGGCATTATCCGTACCGCCATAACCACCTTCTGATATTGGCCTTAAATTACTTTCTTTCGATACAATTGCCAAAATTCCGGCCTGCATGAATTTGTTGGTGATGCCACGCTTGACCATACATTTTACCATCAGTTCAATGGCTTTTTTCTGATCTACCTTTAATTTTTCTACGTAAGACATAGGGAAAAAATAAATTAGTTAATAAATGGTGCAAAGCAATCAAAAAAAGCGTATTGGCAAATTATCTGTTCACGATAAAATCTGCTTTGGGCTTGTTTTTGAGTGCCTTATATATTTTGGGGCGCAATATAAGGAATAAAATGATTATAGACAATAGGTGACAAACTATTTTTTGGAAAGCATTGGCATAAAAGTTACAGGACTGTATTGTGCGAATTTCTGTTTTGCCTTTAATGGAAATTTATATTTTTTGACATAAACATCCAATTCGAAATTTAAAAATCGTTCGTGTAATTTTGCCCATTCATCATAAGCAATTTGTCCAAATTCATTCAATTACATCTCGGGTTTACCGCTAATATTATCAGTGTTGACCTCGCCAAATCTGCAGATTTTTGTCCTGACAGCAGATTATAACCTTTTAATCGAATTGAACGCGGTGATGAATTTTGGGGTTAAATTGGGACATGTTTGGGGATTTTTTGATTGATTGAAACTATGCGGCATCACAGTAGAGGGCGACCGCGAGGGTTCGCAACTACTGTATTCCAAATATTCAGTATCGCAATATACATTTCCAATTCAAAAAATTGAAAAATATTTGAATATCAAATCCTATTAAAATAATTGATTAGCCTATTGATTTTTATTTTACAAATTATTTTAAGAAAACTGCTCCGGGGCAAATAAGTCCAATCCTTTGCCCTTTCCCCAAAAAAGCCTATATTTGCAAATTCCAACAATAAGAAAAACTGGAAAAATCAACTTTTATGAAACTTTACTATCCAAAAATCACCATAAAAGCGGGCAAAGAAGAAGCCGTGCTGCGCAAACACCCTTGGATTTTTTCGGGAGCAATTGCCAAAATTGAAGGAAAACCTGAAGACGGAGATATTGTTACCGTTTATCGCAAAGACGGGGAATTTCTGGCTATCGGACATTATCATGACGGAAGTATTGCTGTGCGAATCTTTGGTTTTGAACCTATTGCACCAAATGCCGAATATTGGGGAGAGAAACTGAAAAAGGCCTGGAAACTGCGCGAACTGCTTGGCTTGGCAGAAAGTCCGCTTACGGACTGCTTTCGCATTGTACATGGCGAAGGTGATGGTATGCCCGGCCTTATCATGGATTATTACAGTGGAATCGTAGTCTATCAGGCGCATTCCATCGGTATGCACCGCTGTCAGCCCGAGATTGTGGAAGGCCTCAAAGCCTGTTTGGGCGACAAACTCAAAGCAGTTTACGATAAAAGTCAGACAACCTTGCCGCCAATTTATGCCAAAACTGTTCAGGACGGCTTTGTGTACGGCAGTATGACCGAGGAACATACCATTGTAAAAGAAAACGGACTCAGCTTCGACGTAAATTGGGTGACCGGACAAAAAACAGGATTTTTCCTGGATCAGCGGGACAATCGTGCGCTCTTGGGCAAATTCGCCCCCGGCAAAACTGTCCTCAACGCATTCTGTTATTCAGGCGGATTTTCCATCTATGCGCTCAACTCCGGTGCAAAATTTGTCGATTCTGTCGACAGTTCAGCCAAAGCGATGGATCTGGTGGACAGAAATGTAGAAATCAACGGCTTTACAGGAGATAAGCATCGTTCACATACGCAGGATGTGCTGAAGTTTTTACAGAATACCGATCAGCAGTACGAAGTAATGATTCTCGATCCGCCTGCTTACGCAAAAAGCATGGACAAGCGCCATCAGGCAATACAGGGTTACAAACGCCTCAATATAGAAGGTATGAAAAAGGTAGCTCCCGGCGGCATTCTCATGACCTTTTCCTGCTCACAGGTGGTAGACCGCCAGTTGTTTTATGGAACTGTAACTGCGGCTGCTATTGAAGCTGGACGCAATGTGAGAGTTCTGCAGCATGTTTCACAGTCCATGGATCACCCAGTCAGTATTTTTCACCCGGAAGGCAGTTATTTGAAGGGTTTGGTGCTGTATGTGGAATAGAATACAATTTGAAAATTTGAGAACCGAACGGAGTGAGCTCTATAATTTGAGAAATATATCAACTAAAAGATTTTTATACAAAAGAGAACATTAAGATGACAATACTAGATATTCATAACGTATTGATTGCCAATTTTATTTCTTGTGCTCAATTCTGCCGTTATGTTAATTTTTTAGTAAAAATTCTATTAAATAATTAGTAAAAGGTCTTTGTGCCTGATACTTGATACCTGATACCAGATTGAAATCTCAACAAGAAATATTAACAAAACTGGGCATTGAAGCCCTGAATCCAATGCAGGAAGAAGCCCTTCTGGGCATTCAGAATTCTTCGGATGTCGTATTGCTTTCTCCCACAGGAACGGGTAAAACATTGGCTTTTTTGTTGCCGATCATAGAGGCAATGGATTCTAAATCTGCAGATGTTCAGGCCCTGATTTTGGTTCCATCGCGGGAATTGGCTATACAGATTGAACAGGTTTTGCGCGATATGGGTAGCGGATACAAAGCTAATGCCGTCTATGGCGGAAGGCCGATTGCCAAAGACAAGGATGAGCTAAAACATGCGCCTGCAATACTTATCGGCACACCGGGTAGGGTAGCGGATCACTTCAGAAGAGGGACTGTTTTTACCAATAAAATTAAAATGTTGGTATTGGACGAGTTCGATAAATCGTTGGAAGTCGGATTTGAAGAGGATATGAAAGAAATTATTTCCTATCTGTCAAGACCGGAGAAACTGATTTTGACCTCAGCTACGCAGGGCGTAAAAATCCCTGATTTTATCGGCATTTCAAAGCCGCTGATTATCGATTATCTTCAGGAAAGCAATGAAAATCTGAATATAAAAACCATTTTGTCTCCTTCCAAAGACAAACTGGAAACACTTTATCAGGCACTCTGTACTTTGGGCAATAAGCCCGGAATTATTTTTTGTAATTTTAAAGACAGTATTGACCGTGTCAGCAGTTTTCTCGAATCCAAAAATGTTTCGCACGGCTGTTTTCATGGCGGCATGGAGCAGAAGGATCGCGAGCGGGTGCTGATAAAATTCAGAAACGGAACTTTACAATTAATTGTAGCAACAGACCTCGCTGCACGCGGTCTCGATGTACCCGAGATAAAATTTATTATACATTATCACCTGCCTTCCAAAAAAGAGGAATTTATACACCGTAATGGTCGTACTGCAAGGATGCATCGCGAAGGTACTGCATATGTACTGCAGGGTGCCGGAGAAATTTTACCAGATTTTATCGGAGCGCCTGACATTTTTGAATTAAATGAATCTGCAGTTCCTGATGCGCCGGAATGGTCAACACTTTTTGTTTCCGGAGGCAGAGGCGATAAAATCTCAAAATCCGATATCGCCGGGCTGTTCTGCAAACAGGGCAAATTAGGCAAAGATGAATTGGGTGTGATTGAATTGAAGCAGGACTGCGCTTTTGTGGCGGTAAAAAAATCGAAGATAAATCAATTGCTGACTTTTGTTGACAATACTAAGTTGAAAACAAAGAAGGTAAGGGTTTATGAGGTTTAAAAAAAGTGAGTCAGTATTTCTCACCCCAAATCCCCTCTAAAAATTGAAAATATTTAAAGAGGGGATTTCAACTTCTTCGGAACTTTCGGCTTTGCGGAACGAATATTATTAATCAGCGAAAGGTTTCTATAGTCCCGAAGCAAATACACAAAAGAATCATGGCTTAAGCCTTCCACAGGCGAAAATTTACAACCGCACAAAGTTACCCTCTTCCAAGTTCCAAGTCCTCTACAATTTTTGTATCCTAACAGATTTTGAAACTCCTTTATTCGTCTGCATACGCAGCTGATAGGTTCCTGCCGGCAGTTTTTGCAGCGGAATGTCCATGTTGTTAATACCGACAGAAAGTGGGAATTTATACTCGAGCAATTTATTACCCAAAAGTCCTGAAATCTCTATTATTGCTTCTGTTGAGGCAGCTTCATTGTCAAGCTGAACAGAAAGAATATTTTTTGCAGGGATAGGATAAACCAAAAACCCCTCATTTGCTTCGTTACGCTGTACGACAATAAAATTGGAAGTTTCGGCACTGCCGTCATTTGAAATTGTCACCAATCGGTAATAATTCCATCCCTGTGCTGCATCTTTGTCCAGATAGGTATATTGACCGCTGCCCAGAGCATCTACAGTTTTAATCGTTTCAAATGTCTGCCCATCGGTACTGCGCTGCAGGTCATAATAATCCAGTTCAGTTTCATTTGTAACTTTCCAATATAATTCATTTCCGGTTAACAGTGGAATCCCGTACCATTCCTGAAGTGAAATAGGAAGTACAACACAGGCATCAATCATCGCCTGTGTAACAGTTACACAAACCTTTCTTTTACAATCGATACAATTGTACATGTTTCCTGCGCCGGTCGGTTGTGTTTCAATCAAATAATCTCCCGGAACAGTAATGGCAATTGTGCCATCAGCACCGCTATTATGCTGAGAATGCAATGTCAAAGATGGTAAACTGAAAATAGAGACATTCATGGTTGAAACCGGCGCCCCATTACATAAAAGCGCATCAGCTGTAAAAACCAACCCAACACCTGAAGCACATGCAGTTCCATCTACAGTCCCAACCTGTGTTAGGTCTACGTCTGAAATCGGGGCAATGGCAGGCCCACCAAAATAGCCGCGACAGGTACTTGTAGCACCGTAAACTGAAGTTGATTTTCCAGTAGTATTATCAATGTACAGATTGTAAAAACCGCGAGGCTGATTTATGGCACTAGGTAATGTGAAAAGATAGCCATTGCAGGCGCCAAATAGATCCAAATTGGTTGTATTGCAGTTCATGAAAATGGTAGCCCGGCTACGCCATCCAATTATATTTACTTTAGCAGCAGCCGTTACCGGAGACATTTGAACCGATTGTGCGGTTGCTGTACTTGCACCATGACCTGCCAGTTTGTAATAGTTGACTGTAGGAATACTTACAGATGAACAGCTGCCGCTTGGTTGATAGTCCTGAGTTATCAAAAACTGAATGGCAATGCCACCATTAGTAATACATTGCTTATCCGTCCCTTCAGCATCGCAAAGATTATCATTTGTTGAAAAAATAGAACCGGTCAAACTGGTACCGTTAAGCGTAAAAATTTCCACCCCCTTTTCTGCCATATTTACCCCTCGGCGCAATGTGCCGATAGGAACTGTTGAAGTTGTAAATAAATCGCTGCCGACCCCATCATCGTTATTGTCATTGCCAAATCCGCACATATTGGTAAATGAAAGACCGCATGGGATACACTCATTGCCGGAGGTGAATACCGGAAAATCGACATAAACATAACGACCAGGATTGCCCGGAGGTTTAATTCCCGCAAAATTAGATGCCGCTGTATTTCCGTCGCAACCGTTGGAAACATAACGCAATCGGTATCGAAATCCAGCATTGAACCACTGTGGGTCAACCATAATGCCTGAAGGAGCTGTATTTGAAGCAGCATTTGCATAATAATTTCCTGCGATATGATTTCCGCTTGCTGCAGTTTTAAAAACGGTAAGGCAGACTCTAGACCAACTGCCTTCCGTAAACCAGGATGTATTACTTGTGGCGCCCGAACACATGTCAGAGGAAGTGCCCGTTTTAAGCTGCATTATCTGCGTCCAGTTGGTGCCGTTTACACTGAAATCAAGAAAAACACTGGGATTTGTTGCACAATTCCAACCTAAGCCCGGAGTAGTATTTGCGCCAATAAAAAATTGAATTTTAAAAACATTAACTGTACCTGTGTTATAAATTGGTGAATTGAGTGTCGGTTTAGTGCCTCCGCTACCGCCCCTCAGAACTGCCATGCTGGGATTGGAACCTGTGTTGAGTTGGCCATCAAAATTAGCCCCAAGTAAACCACTGCATCCACCTGCACCCGGAGTACCGGAACTGGAGAAACTGGCAGTCACAAAACCATTCTGGTTGTTTGCACAGCAACTTGTTGGGAAAACCACTCCTGTCTGATTGCCAAAAGCATCACTTGCAGGCACTAAGCCTGATGTTGTCGCCGAAGGCGCTCCGGCAAAGGTCCATCCGCCAACAAGTGTTTGTGGCAGGGTAGCCACTGTTGCACCTAAAGGCGAATAATATGCTGTTGTAGCAGTAGAAAAATCAATTCCGATTAACCGTTGTCCTGCAATTGGGTCTTTTCCGGCTGGTTGAGCGCAGGGACTGGAACAGGAAGCTGTCATATTGATACCAATGACATCTACAGGACAATTGACAGAGGTTTCACCGACATCAATTATGCCATTGCCACAAGTAGAGCACTGAGCGTTAGTGTAAAATGGTAAATAAAGGTAAAGGAATAATACTATGTAAATGTTCAGATTCACTTTAAACCGGTATTTGATGAACAAATATATCGAAACCAGATGCGTATTAAGAAATTTATTTGCTTCGTGAAGCCCTTCGGTGTTAGAGTTCATCACTAACTCTATTTAGGGTTCTGGGTTGAAAGTTTACTTATTTAAAAAGCATTTCGTAATAAATTTATGACAAAAAGTTATTGAAAAGCATTAAAATCAGAAATTGACTTTTACTGTTTATTTAAGTCAGAAAGATAATATTGGTAAATAAGTAGCTGATGATAAATAGTAACTTTTTATGAAGTCTTTTTTATCCTTACTTCGTCAGAAAGCCTCGCTCTCGTCATTTATGACGAGACCGCTTCAGCAACGTTTTTGTCAGTATAAAAAATCCAATTATTGGAAGCATATCATTATTTATGAACAGCTACTTAGTACATAAATAAAGATTCGATGTGTTTACCGAGACCTTTTTATGAATAAACCTATCTATATGATGTTTTATTGTACGAAGCATTTTACCTTAAGTGGCGCAGTTTCAATTTCATTGCTCCAACGATTGGCCTGATCTCTTATTTTTACTTTATAAACTACGGAATCATGTACATTTGGTATTGATCCGCAAAGAATAGGAAACCCCGGCAGCATACAGCAGATCGTACTCATATCCATTTCTATTTCACCTGAAATTCCATTGGCAGCACCCTGTTTAGGAATATTTGGAATACGGTAATAAATAGTATCATCGGTTCTGGTGTCAATAATCAGCATATTAGGCAGTGAATCATTATCACTTTGTCCCAAATCGCCGTCACCGTCCGTAAAGTTGACAATCATACTTACACCGCCGGTAAACTGCTGTACCGTATCTTTTGAGAAACGGTTCCACTCTATAGCAGGCGTTTCATCGAACATGGGAGGGGGCTGACAGGCATTGAAAAAGACTGTCAAAAACATAACAGCAGCAGCTATAGAAAAATAATTATTTCGCATTGGGGTCACAATTTTTGGTTAGTTACATTCCAAAATTAAATCCTCTGATTCAATTCTGTTGCTCATTTTTCCTGAGCGGTCCTTTATTTCTAATATATAACGCATTGTATCCAAAGATTGGTTTGGATTTGCTGTACAGGTTGCAAAACTTGTATCATTGTAAATGCAGCAGCCCGAGTAAACAATAAGCTGCAGTTCTCCTTTTCTGTACTCACCAACTTCGGTATCCGTATCATTTGGAAAACGGTAGGTTGCTAGAATTTGTTCAGTTCTTTTATCCAGAAGAAAAATATTGTCAATACTGTCATTGCCTACATCTCCGTCACCATCAGTATAGTTAAAGACAAGAATCATTGAATCCTGTCCATTTTGTTTCATCATGTTTTTGGATTGCGATTTGAATTCCAAAACAGGTTCATCGGGATAATTGTTCTTTTTACAGGAAATCATTCCCAGAATGCCGACTATGAGAAAAAAACTCAGTATTTTTAGGTTCATTATCATGAATTTTGAAAAGCCGAATGATGAATCAGCAAAGAAACGCACTCCTGCACAAGATATCTGAAATAACTCCGCAAAAATTTGATCAAATTTGTATGGAGGTTTTTCATTATCAGGCAGAGTTCAATCCGCTCTATGCCGAATTTATTAGCCTCTTGGGCTTTAACCATAAAGATATAACCAATCCTTCGCAAATTCCATTCCTTCCCATCAGTTTTTTTAAAACAAAAACGATAAAGACTGGAGAATGGGAAACTGAGAAGATATTTTCGAGCAGCGGAACGAGCGGAATGCAACTAAGTCAGCACCATGTTCAGTCTACGCAATTCTATTTACAAAACTGTGTCAAAGGTTTCGAAAAGTTCTACGGATCTCCCGAAAATTATGCTGTAATGGCACTTTTACCTGCTTATTTGGAAAGGGAAGGATCTTCACTGATATATATGGTAGAACATTTTATTAAACTTTCGAATTATTCTCAAAGTGGTTTTTTCCTCTACGATCATGATAAGTTGGCTGAACGGTTGAACGAAATGATCGAACTTAATCTGCCGGTACTTTTGCTGGGTGTGAGTTTTGCCCTACTTGATTTTGCCGAAGCATACCCTATGGCGCTAAAAAATACGATAATTATGGAAACAGGAGGCATGAAAGGCCGCCGAAAAGAACTGCTTAAAGAAGAAATGCATGCAACGCTCTCTAAAGCATTTGAATTGAATTCAATTCATTCCGAATATGGTATGACAGAACTTATGTCGCAGGGATATTCTAAAGAAAAGGGGATTTTTTATCCCTCTGATACACTCAGGATTTTGATAAGAGACAGTACCGATCCCCTCTGTCTGTTGCCCTTTGGGCGGAATGGAGCGATCAATCTGATAGATTTAGCAAACATTGATACCTGTGCTTTTATTGCTACCGATGACTTGGGGAAAGTGTATGCTGATGGCAGTTTTGAGGTGTTGGGCCGCTTTGATGCGGCCGATATCAGGGGTTGTAATTTGTTGGTTGGTTAGACTTGAAATAAGAACCATGTTTTTTAATTTAAGTAAGAAATATTAGAATATGTGCAATTCAAATAAAGCTAAAAATGACAGTTCCTATTCCAGACTCTTTGCCAGAATTTATAATCCGGTGATGAATAATTTGGAACGCAAATTTTTGCGGCTGAAAAGAGAAGAATTGCTTAAAGATCTGAAAGGTGACATTTTGGAAGTTGGTTCAGGAACTGGAATAAACTTCGATATATACAATCCGGACCAAACCAAGGTTTTTGCCTTGAACCATCGGAGGCCATGTTGGGTTTTGCCCGACAGAAAATGGAATCGATGGCAGTAAACAAACATATAAAACTCATCAAAGCTGGGGTAGGCGATGTTTTACCGGCTGATGCAATACCTGAGGAGGGTTTTGATTATGTTGTCTGCACCCTGGTTCTTTGCACAATTCCCGATGCAAAGGCTGCCTTGGAGGCCATCTCAGTATATTTAAAACCCGAAGGAAAGCTACTGGTGTTGGAACATATCAAAGCAAAAAGCGGATTTGGCCGTTTTGTCCAAAATAGCCTGAATCCGATTTGGAAGCATTGTGCAGAAGGCTGCCATTTGAACCGTCCTACTGATTTACTGTTAAAAACTATGGGATATATTGCGGACAAGGAAAGCTATTTCAGTAAAATTATTCCTTTCTACATGGCAAGTCTTAGATTTAGCGGCAAACAATAATTTACCTTTTTTGCTCCTAATATTGAAACCCAGTTGCGGGGGTTCTTAAAGTTTTATATTTTTGCAATCTTATTCAGGTAATCTTTCTACAACTAAGTTAGCCCAAATGGCAATTTTTTCTATATTAAACAGGAAATCGAAGAAAAAGTCCGAAGATGGCGAAGAACGTGAAATGTCTTTTGTCGAACATTTGGAAGAACTTCGAATGCATATAATCCGTGCAGTTATTGCAATTGCTTCGTTTGCAATATTGGTATATTTTATTACAGATTTTGTTTTTCGAAAGATTATTTTCTATCCGCTTTCTACTGATTTTCCCACATATAAGCTTATGTGCTGGGTATCAGACTTATTAAAAATGCCTATAGTTTGCATTACACCTGTAAAATCTCAGGTTCAGACTTTCGATATGGGAGAAGCCTTTACCCTTCATGTAAAAGTGTGTATAGTTGGTGGAATTATAATGGCCTTTCCATATATTTTATGGGAATTGTGGAAATTTATAAAGCCGGGATTACACAAAAAAGAAATAAAGGCGGCAAGGGGAGCAGTAGCTTATACCAGTATACTTTTTATGATTGGAGTTGCCTTTGGTTATTTTATTTTGGCTCCTTTTTCAATAAATTTTTTGGTTGGTTATCAGTTGCCGATGGTAAATGAGGAAGCAAGTATGATAAAAGCAGGTTCTTTTATTAACTACATGATTATGTTTACTATTCCATCAGGCCTTGTATTTGAGCTTCCAATTATAATTTTCTTTCTTTCAAGGCTTGGCATTATTACTGATAAAGATATGCGAACATATCGTCGTCATTCGATAATCGGTATACTTGTTATTGCCGCCATTGTAACGCCACCCGATGTTTTGTCACAAATGATTGTTGCTTTTCCAATCTTCATTTTGTATGAATTAAGTATAGGCATTGCTGCCAGACAGACCAAAAGAAGAGAGAAAGAGGTAGGTATCAATAAAGAATATGAAGATTTATAATTGTTTAAATATATGAAAATTAAATTTAAACATATTTGTTATTTATTAACAACTGTTCTGATTTTGTTGGTTAATCAACCTATGTTTGCCCAAAAGCTGCAGAACCGGGAACTGAATCCTTATCCAACAAATTTTGAAATAAAACATAAGGTAATTTTTGAAAAAAATCAGCCATTTCTAATTATTGCAGTTCCTGCATACAACTATAAATTGAGTTTGAGGGTCTATACCGATTATCCGAAAAAAGCTTCGATGATATGGATGTCAGAACCCGAATTCAAGGACAGCATTACCCATCTGGTTCATAAAATTGCATTGGACATCAGCTTAAGGGAATTTGCAGTCGACATTAGAATTGTAAACAGCAATAATAAGGTCTTATTTTCGGATATTAACTATGTTAAAAGTTCTGATCCTACAACACAAATTTATCTTAGCGATATTGATGGAATGCCCCTTTTGGAAAATTATTTAAAATCGGATCAGTTATTTAAAATCAACCATAATTCAGACTCTGTTTTAAAATTCTTTGTTAAATACTTCAAAGATGAAATGATCCCTGCGCCGCCGCCATCCAGTCAGAACAGTGGTTTCATCAATGCAAGTAAACTTAGTCATGACAGACTTTTTACCTTAAACCGAGGCAGGGAATTGAAATTGTCAGAAGAAGGACTTTATTATATTCAGCTAAACAGCGAAGATGGCAACGGTTTTTTTGTAAACTATTTCGGTGAGGACTATCCTGTAATGAACAGAGTTGAAGATCTTATTCTGGCAACTAGATATATTACAACCAAGGACGAATATAACAGGATGACAGATGCAGTGAGTCCCAAAAAGGCCTTAGATGAATATTGGTTGGCAAGGAATAAAAATGAGGTGGAGGCCAAAAGACTGATCAGTCTTTATTATAACAGGATGAAAGAATGTAATCGGCTTTTTTCTTATGCAAAAGAAGGATGGAAAACAGATCAGGGAATGATTTATACCATTTTTGGAGCACCGGATATTGTTAGAAAATTTCCTGACAGATTAGTTTGGTACTATAGCCACGATGCCGGCAGATACCCGGTTGAGTTTGTTTTTGTAAATTATTCAGGCCAATTTGTTTTAGACCGCTCATCTGATTTAAAAGAGCCATGGAATGCTCAAATTATAAAATGGAGATTCGGAAAGTTGAACAAATAATTTGTGTTAGCAATTACATTTTAAAAATCATAGCATGCAGATTCTTAGCAGTACTGAAGAAAACTATTTGAAGGCAATCTTCAAACTGAGTGAATCGCCAGAAGAAGCTGTATCTACCAATGCTATATCGGCACAGATGGAAACATCGGCAGCATCAGTAACCGACATGCTGAAGAGGCTTTCTGAAAAAGAATTACTGCATTATATAAAATACAGAGGGGTAAGATTGAGCAGCTCCGGGCTCAAAGTTGCTACCTCACTGGTAAGAAAACATCGACTTTGGGAAACATTTTTGGTAGAGAAATTGGATTTTAGCTGGGATGAAATTCATCCGATTGCTGAACAGATGGAACATATACAGTCTGAAGAACTGGTAGACAGACTGGATTCTTTTTTGGGTTTTCCAAAATTTGATCCGCATGGAGATCCAATTCCTGACAAAGAAGGTAATATTGCCTACAATCATCAGATGCTGATTTCTGAAATGCAGATTGGCAGTTCCGGGATAGTAGTAGGTGTAAAAGACCACAGCACTTCATTTTTGCGCTACCTTGAGAAATTAAAACTCTTGCTTGGCGCTGAAGTGTTACTTTTGGAAAAGAACGATTATGACCAATCGATTCATCTGAAAATAAATGGTGTGGATCAAATCATTACCCAAAAAGTTTGCAATAATTTATATGTAAAACCTTAAACCCTGAGTATACTACTGCAATTTTAACGCAAAGATCTTGTGCCTGATCTAAATTTAAGTTAAATCAAGGTCGCAAAGCAATTCCCTTCGGAATTGTTTACCCCATGATCAGGATAACAATTCTATTACTAAATTCCGGGTTAAAAATAGGGCAGGGGAACTTGAAAGGAACTAAAGGGGTTTACTAATCGAATCAAGGTCCGAAAATTGTTACAAAAAAATTGCCCCACTTATCAATATATTAAAATTATGGAACTGCTCAAAAAAGTTGAAATCGTTAATAAACGTGCACGTCACGAATACGAATTTCTATATACAATCGAAGCCGGCATTATGCTGCAGGGCACTGAAATCAAATCTATTCGTATGGGACATATCAACCTCAGCGATTCTTACTGTATTATTTTCAACGGAGAACTTTATCTGGATAAATTGCATATTTCTGAGTATGCCAATGGAACCTATAATAATCACGAACCGCGTCGTCGCAGAAAATTACTCATCAAAGGAAATGAATTGAAAAAACTTCATACGAAAGTGAAAGAACGTGGTTTTACAATTATTCCATACCGTGTCTATATCAACGATAGAGGTTATGCCAAAGTAGAAATTGCTCTGGCAAAAGGTAAAAAATCTTACGACAAACGCGAAACACTCAAAGCAAACGATGTAAGAAGAGAAATGGAACGCGGTGTTAAAGAGTATTAAAGAGATTTCAGATGCTAGATTTGAGATATGAGATTAATTCTTTCATCTTTTAAGGTTTGTGAATTATGTAGTTTTTTTACCTTTTGCCTTTCCTTTTATCTGGCCCCTGTTCTCTGGCTCTTAGCTCCTTCTTTCAAATGTATTATATAATTTTATTACTTTCGGTTATCAGCCTTTTTTCATGTGCTAATGAAAAAAATACCAATAAAACAGATAAATTGCCGGCAGAAGACTCTGTCGGCAATTTAGTTATGGATAAAAATAAAATCCAAAAGTCAATCAAAATGGACTCTGTACTCGCTTTGCCTGACAGTACTTGGGTTGACCTGAAAGAACTGCTGCCAAAGGCTAAATTCGATATCCGCTATGCTGATACCAATAATTTTATGAAGTTGAAAGTCTACGAATGTCCCGGCTGTTTCACAAGACTGGCTGTAGCAAAATCAGTATTGAAGGCTCAAGAAAAGTTGGACAGTATGGGACTGACCTTTCTCTTTTTCGACTGTTTCAGACCAACATTAGCACAATGGAAGCTTTGGGATAAAATGCCTGATGCACGTTATGTTCATCCTCCTTCACTCGGTTCAAGGCATAGTCGTGGTGTTGCATTGGATTTGACGCTCTACGACTTGAAGGCAGATACTGTTTTGGATATGGGTGCAGAATTTGACCATTTTGGTAAAGAATCTTACTGGAGTTATTCCGGATTAAGTGAAACTGCACAAAAAAACAGAAAACTACTCCTCAGTATTATGACTGATCATAATTTCAGTACGGTGTTGAATGAGTGGTGGCACTTTGATTATAGGGTGCAAAAATTCAGTCTCTCCGATATGAGATGGTCTTGCCCTGAAAAACAATATAAATAAGGGATTTAAATTAGCTTTTTTAAAAAAATTACTATATTTTGTTTTCATGTAATCTCACAGTGGATAAAGCGCAAAATTTCCTAACCCAACCAAATCAAAATTATGTTAATAACTTATCTTTTAATCGCAGTCCTTTTACTGGCAGCCGGAGCATTTTTTATGATAAAATTTCTCCGCAATGTCCAACCTGATGATATGGAAATTGTAGAAGATCTAAAAGCACTAAAAGCTTCTGTTGCTGAGTACAAGGGCGGATTTGTGAGCTTCGACAGAGGTATTTCTGCTGCAGACATTGATCAGATTGTTGAAAAAAGTAATCAGCGGAACGGTAAAGGTGTATTCATGTCTACCGACAACAGCCCAATATTTGCCTATGCATTCCGCAGTTATATTGGTCCTTCTAAAAATAATCTGATTTATGTTATTTCCAATGACCATGAATATGTGTTCCGTACCAATACAAAGGGCACAGAAGTGACAATAGACGGTACAAAAATTGGACTTCTCAGATCAAATGGCATTATGTACGATATACGCAACAATGAGGTTGCACAGGTTAAACGCAATTCTATGACTGGTACCAATACTGTACTGCTAAATAATAAAGAAGTGGCAAAAATTGCACTGCCTGAAAATATCGGTAAAATTGAAGCGATTGAAATTACAGGAGTTGATCTGAACAAAGATCAGACTGAAATGATTAGAACTCTTTCTATTATGGAACTGATCAGTAGTCAGAAGGAATTGCAGGATTAGCCGAAAACTTAACTCATCCCCAACCCCTTCTCCAAAAAGAAGGTGCTTTTTTCGGCCTAGTGTAAGAAAGCTCCAGAGACTCGATATTTTTGTTGGTCGTATTGAACTCATCCCCAACCCCTTCTCTTAAAAAAGAAGGGGCTTTTTTCGGCCAAGTGTAAGAAAGCTCCAGAG
>CAINVS010000521.1 GCA_903854205.1 uncultured Bacteroidota bacterium
CACTGATCCTTATAGGAAAATACTTTTACTCGAAGAGTGTCATGAACGATGCTATCTCTTACTACTGTGATGATATTTTTTTGTGTTTCAATCACCGTACTACTTACCTGAGTTGCCCTGTTTAATTTGATTCCCATATCAGTTACCGTTTTGGCCTGAACAGGAAAAAGTTCTTTCAACTCACCAGTGCGCACAATTAACACATCGGTTTGAGCAGCGAGCTTTCCGTTTTGTGTTTGAATGTATTTTATTGATGCGTTCAAGGTTTCCATATTGTTTGCCAGTCGAGCATTGTCCTGCTTCAAACTTTGATTACTTCTCCATAACAGTATGACTGCGCCTATTAAAAGAAGCAGGAACACTATTTTTTGAAGTTGTTTGTTTGCGAGTATTTTTATGAGTGTATTCATCTTTTGAGGGTCTAGTGGTTTGCGACCAGATATAGGCCGATAAAATGGTCATGATTCCTGCTATGCTAGCCGTAGCTACACCTTCCATTTTGGAATAAATAGAAAGCAGAGTGACTATTGCTAGAAATGCAGCAGCAGAGAGCGTAAGTTTTAAGCGTGTTTGTGAGTTCATGGCTTATTGTTAATATGGTACAGGGTTTATTTTTTCTTGAATGACATCAACTAGGTTATGCACCAAATAGTTCTCAGCGAAATAAGTGTCTTGACTTTCCACGTTGATGTTGACTACATTTACTGTTTCGTCAATGCGTTCAATACTTGTGATTTCTTGTAACCCCAATGTGTAATGGTAAATGCGGTCTCCAACAACAAGATCATTTGCTCTTTTGAAGGCATAGATACCTTCACGAAGTGTTAGCAAAGGATGCTCGAAAGTAATTTTGAGCTCCTGATTAATGAGAAAATAATACCCGTATTGCGCTTTTTGGATTCCCATAACAACAGAACTTTCCTCACTTGGTGTGAATGTATCTGTTGAGAATGTTTTCCATGCGTCTTCTTGTTCACTGTCTAATCCAGTGATAGCAACAGTTTTCACCAAATCACCCATTTCTAGGTCTTCAATTTTTTTAGATGATCCGTCTGGAAGTAGGATTAATGTTCCATAAACCAAACATCCACCACCAGTGCCGCCACCGCCACCTCCAGTGCCACCAACTCCTGTGCCAGGATCAGTCGTTCCACCACCAGAAGTTATTGTGGAAGAACAGCCATCCAAACAAGCGTTTACCCAAGTTCTGTTTTTCAAAACTTGCAGTGTAAGGAGTCTAGTATCAGGACTTACGCCCATTCTGTAATCGTTTTCTTGTGGCTCTGAATCAGGATCGAGTACCCAATAAATAAAGCCACCAGAAAGCAAAGGATAATGACCAGTTGACCCATTTCCAGCGCCAACACCGCCCAAAAATTCTTTACGAGCAGGGATGCGTTGAAACGAATTGAGGTCAACAACTCCTTCTACTTGTTTGGATGATATTTTTTCCATTTAGTTAGTTGATTTTAGCATTAATAAGAGTAGTTCACTACAATGTCATCTGTTGGTTCAGTTAAATAAGGAACCGTGAATGTCAAGTTCCTTGAACCTCCTGTATTGCTTGTGGTTTTTACACGAACTCCATTGAAGAATACATGAATATTGAAACCTGCTTTTGGGGTTTGTGCCAAGGTTACAGAAACCGCTGTATTTGCCGCACCTGTAAGCGCGGTGAATGTTTCAATCGTTTCGGTAAAAGCATCCTCTTTAGCGTTGGCTGTACTTTGAGCAGTTGCCGCAGCGGTTGCAGCGTTATTTGCCGTTGTTTGTGCAGCAGCGGCAGCAGTCGATGCACTGTTTGCAGTACTTTGAGCAGAACTCGCCGCAGTTGAGGCACTATTGGCAGTTGACTGAGCAGTGGCTGCATTGGCAAGCGCTGAATCTGCTGTTGACTTGATGGTGTCAAGGTTAACGTTTGCCGCAACCGTGATTTTATCCAATTTACCTTTGTAGGTTCCGTTGAATGCAAACGTATCAGCGTTGCTTTCGTAAGATGCTTTTACAGCTGCTGCGGTCAAGGCATTGGTGAACAAGTCTTCATCCGCAATCTTTTTGAATGTAGAAGTTGAACCCGTTCCAGTTGTAACCGCAGTAACAATGTACAATGCCCACTTGGTATCTCCGTCATCGTTTACAAACACACGGTCGGTAACTTTCAATCCAGTCAAGGCGTTACGAGCAGTCGTATCAGCTACGTTGAAGGCATTTCTTGCACCGATAACCAATGCATCTACCTCCGTTTTGGAATACAATGAAAGGTTTGATCGAGCTGTACCAGCGTTAACGTCTGATAAATTGTTGGCGATTTTGACAACCTGGGCATCTAATGCTCTTGTTGCAAGGTCAGCCGATAGACCTTCAATCTGTTTGATTTTAATAAATTCGCTCATGTTGTGTTATTGTTTTTAGTTGTTTACTAGGGTTAA
>CAINVS010000522.1 GCA_903854205.1 uncultured Bacteroidota bacterium
AAAAAAAAATAGAAAGTTGAAAATAAATGAGCTCATGTCATTTGAAATTATTATTTTTTTAACTTTATTGCGCAATAAATTAATAATAATCACACTCAAACAATGAGTAGAGTAAAATTCAATTGTGAATACAGCTTTAGAGCTTCACCAACTATCGTGTACGAATTCCTTACATCACCGGACTGCTTAGCCCGATGGTTTTGCGATGATTGTGCAATGAACGAAGAATCCTATACCTTTTCCTGGGAAGGAAGTGCAGAGGTAGCCTATATTTTGGAAGATATTGAAGAGGAGTACCTCAGCCTGCAATGGGAAGAGTATCCGACAGAATATCTGGAGTTCAAAATATACAAAGGAGAAATAACGGGCCAAACAGTATTGGAAATTACAGCTTTCTGTGACGACTATGAGGTCAGACAGGAAAAGAATTTTTGGACTACTCAGATGAACAATATGAAACATGCAATGGGACTTTAAATATTTTTTTTAGTTTTTTTCTACTCTCGGTAATAATATTGATTTTATCAGCATTAAATTTCTGTTGAAAGCGGTTTTATGCCTAAAAACATCATATTTTAATTGCAGTTTTTTTGGATTATATTCAAAAAAAAACTATTTTTCCATTAAGATTTTCGATCATCTGATACAAGGGCTTATCCCCTTATATTTTGACATTAATTCCTTTAACCCTAAAAACCATCAGTTTATGTTCGGTTTTATCAAAAATGAATTGCTTGAAGTCATTGAATGGAAAGAAGACAGCAATGATGTTGTCCTTTGGAAATTCCCAGATAAAGAATCCAATATCAAATATGGCGCTCAGCTTACTGTGCGTGAGTCTCAAATGGCATTGTTCCTCAATGAGGGTCAAATGGCAGATGTTTACTTTGCAGGCCGTCATCAGTTGGTAACCGAGAATATGCCAATCATGACTACGCTGAAATCATGGAAATACGGTTTCAATTCGCCTTTCAAATGCGATGTGTATTTCGTGAGCAGCCGTCAGTTTACCAACATGAAATGGGGTACCCCAAATCCTATTTTCATCAAAGATCCTGAAGCAGGCCGTATTCAAATCCGTGCTTTTGGTGTCTATTTCATTCGCATCAAAGATCCAAAACTGTTCTACAGAGAATATGCCGGCACTAAAGACATCATGTATATCACCGAATTGGAAGATACACTGAGAGGTCTTATCGCACCAAAATTTGCCGAAGCATTAGCGCAGAGCGGCGTTTCAGCTTTCGATATCTATGCTAACTACTCAGCTTTGGGCGACAAAATTACTCCACTGCTTCAAAAAGATTTGGATCCTTTCGGTATCGAATTGACAAAATTCCAAATTTCATCTGTTTCTTTTCCGCCGGAAGTAGAAGCTCACCTCAATGAGTTGAGCAAACTGAACATGACGAGTGATCAGAATATGAATAAAATGGACAAATTTGCGCAAATGGAAGCAATGAAAGAATCTGCCAAACATGGTATGAATCCTCAGACTTTCCAAAACAATCAGCAGCAAGGCTTTATGCAGCAAATGATGATGAATCAGATGATGCAGAATATGATGAACGGTCAGGGTGGAAACCAGGGCAATCAGGGCGGCAATCAGACTCCGGTTGTTAACACCCCAAAACCTACTGCCGATGAAATCATAGCAAGCCTTGAAAAATTGGGGAAACTCAAAGAAATGGGCGTGCTTACTCAGGAAGAATTTGACAAGAAAAAAGCAGAGCTGCTTGCTCAACTCTAATTTGATCCTCAATTTTAGATGATTCACAATATAACCCGGCTGCGAAAGTATCCGGGTTTTTTGTTAATATTTCAAACTAAGTTATGAGAATAAAAGGAACATTAACAGAAATCAGCTTCCATGAAATAGAAAAAATCTGGAAGGAGAAGGGTATACACGAAAGAAATTTGAAGTAAAAAAGCCAATGAAACAAGAAAAGTCCTCATGTAATTTATTTTAGTATTATCTAAATCAATTCTATATATATCATTTTTATCATTTCATTTTTTGCCTTTTCTTTGCCTTTTCCAATATCTGACGATCTTCTTTAGAAATTTCGGCAACAAGAATTTTTATACCAAAAGTTTCAACTCCTTTTTTAGCCCAAGTTTCTAGTTTTAAGCCTTCAAAGGCAGCCTTTACCTTTTTATCTACAAAGACCAAATATTTTTCGCGGGGGCTTTGCCCGTATTTTTGGTCTAACAATTTTTCAATTAATAACAACTTGAAAAGGTCTGTGATTATTTTTCGCTTTTGCCCTGCTTTTATCTCGTCAATGCCCGCATATATTTCGCAAAGAATAGTGCCATCTTCAGTGCAAGCATCCATTTGAAAGTTAACACCATCCAATTCAAATTTCTTTGAAATAATTGACTGATCAATATTAATTCTTAACCAATCAATTACATTTTTCTCAACTTCCTTTTGTTCAGACGAATCAGACTTGTGCTTTTCCATATCATTATTATAATCCTTGATATAACTAATCCTACCTTTTCACCACCTTATGCCCTGCCAGCACCTCTCCTTTTTTATCTCTTATTTTCAAAAAATAGGTACCTGCTGCCAAAGTTGAAGTTTCAATTGTTTCCAAGACCTTGCCCTGATAAGATTTTGCTGCAGTAGAAAACACCAATTTTCCAGTCAAATCATAGAGCTCAAAAGAGAGATCGAGCTGTTTTTTCAGCTGTAATTCTACCGTGAACTGAGAATCGGCAGGATTTGGAAATACATTGGAAAATTTAAGCGGATTGCGTCCGGCTTCTGCTGTACCCAAATCTCTCTGTCCGTTGCCTAGGGCATAGTCACCTTTCAGAATGGTATTTACTTTAACAAATCCGAAACTTCCGATCACCGTTTTGGTGTAATCAGGATGTTCGCGCCATTCCTGCATGGGAGATTCGCGATAAAGCAGCATCAGGCTGTCCAATCCATTTGCCAAAAGATCTGAATCAACTGTATTATCCGGCTCAATGCGGAAATCTCCGTCGAAGCCGCTGTTCCAAATGCCGTTTACTGTCCAGTAAGCTCTGCTGGAGATGCGGTAATTATTGGGATTATTGACCAAAGGATCGGGAGCAAGCGGGTGGTATTCCACATGAATCCAAGCCGAATCGGTCAGTGCCGTAACATTAAAATTGCT
>CAINVS010000523.1 GCA_903854205.1 uncultured Bacteroidota bacterium
GTGTTACCTACAGAGTCCAAAATATCTGTTTTTTCACGAACTTCTTTAGGCAATTCGCTCATTTCCGCAATACCACCCGCATTATCCGCGATAGGTCCAAAGGCATCAATCGCCAATTGCATAGCAGTTGTAGCCATCATAGCAGAAGCAGCAATTGCTACACCGTAGAAACCAGCTAATTCATAAGTACCCCAGATAGCACCTGCAAAAATTAGGATTGGCAAGAACGTTGACATCATACCTAAAGATAAACCACCGATAATATTCGTACCGGCTCCGGTAGAAGATTTTTGAACAAGATCTAAAACAGGTTTTTTACCCAATCCTGTATAGTATTCTGTAATCATCGAGATGAGTGCACCTACAGCCAAACCAATCAATACAGAGAAAAACACATTTAAAGAGCTAGTTTCCAAAGATCCAAATTCTCCTGCATGGAAAACTTTCATTTTTATTGTTTCCGGCAACATCCATTTGATCACAAAGAACGAAGCAATCGCTGTTAAGATAACAGAAGACCAGTTACCCATATTCAGTGCAGCCTGTACTTCCGCCTCTTTAGCCTTGCCATCGTCTTTGATACGAACAAAGAAAGTACCAATAATAGAGAAAATAATCCCCATACCGGCAATCAGCATTGGCAATAAGATTGGGCCAAGACCACCGAATCCATCGGCTAAATCGACACCATTGTCCCGAATTACATAGTTACCCAAAACCATTGCAGCCAAAACAGTAGCGACATAAGAACCAAACAAGTCGGCACCCATACCGGCAACGTCACCTACATTATCACCAACGTTATCGGCTATAGTAGCCGGGTTACGGGGATCATCTTCTGGGATACCTGCTTCTACTTTACCTACAAGGTCAGCTCCAACATCAGCAGCTTTGGTATAAATACCACCACCAACACGAGCAAAAAGTGCGATAGATTCTGCACCCAAAGAGAAACCTGCAAGGGCTTCCAGTACAATTGTCATACCCGGGACGCCGCCATTAGGGCCTTCCCATTGTCCACCCATAAACCAATAAAATAAGATAGCAAACAAAGCACTCAAGCCGAATACAGCCAAACCGGCTACACCCAAACCCATAACTGTACCTCCTTTGAAAGAGACATCAAGTGCTTTGGCAAGGCTGGTACGAGCAGCCTGTGTGGTACGTACATTCGCTTTAGTAGCAATGCGCATACCGATATTTCCTGCAAGGGCCGAAAAAATAGCGCCAATGACAAAAGCAACAACGATGAACCAATGGGTTGTTTCTACAAAAGCAGAAAGTACCCCCAAGGCTATACCTGCCCCAATAACAAAGAAAAACAAAATACGATATTCCGCTTTCAGGAAAGCTAAAGCGCCCTCTTGAATATATTTTGCGATTGTCGCCATTTTTTCTTCGCCTTCGTCTTGTTTACTTACCCATGAAGAGAGCACCGCCATATAAACAAGGGCAATGAGCCCAAATATAGGCAACAGATACACTAAGATTTCCATGTTTTCGTTGGTTTTTGATATTAAGGATTGTAAAATGATTTCATTTTTTATGGTGTAGAAGCTATTGGTAATCAATTCTAATTTAATTTCATACCGCCACTTTCTTACGCTCCATTCTAATAGCTTTGCTTAAAGCGAGCGCAAAGTAAAGGTTTTTTAGTTTCTTAACAAAATATTTAGGAAATGAAAAATGATTAATAACAGCTTGTCTGATAATATTAAAAAAAATCCCCGACAGTTGCCGGGGAAAATAGCCTAAATTTAGCGCCTATCCTTTTGAATAATGTAGTATTTATGAAGTGATTTTTAAAATCAGATAAACCCGAAGAACTTAGTTTGCTCATACTCTCCTATTTTGAGCGTCTAACAAAAAATAATTTTCGGTTAATGAACAAAAACTAGGCTAGAAATGACTGAAAGTATTATTCATATTAGCTTTTAGCCATTCTGTCCTCAGCTTTCAAAAGTCCATACGATGATGAAACTAATAATGCATCGGCTTTTAGAACTTATACTGGTATTGTGACTTTTTTAGTCAGGACTTCAATTTTGACATTAAGTGCAGCATCTAATCTTATGAGATGATTTTCAGCCCCATCAGCAGAAATGAATGGTATTGCAAAACAAAGGCGGAAAATTTTCTCCTGATTTGTTGAAATTGGTCCAAAAAAAATGAACGGAGATTCCTTTTTTTTAGAAAAATTAAGGCCGCTGTAATAAAGGGATTCAGCAGGAAGATCGCTTGCAAGGCATATGCAAATTGTAAAATAAAAATCACTCCAGTCCCATCAGCCAAATCAGCAGCATTTCTCCCTGTCCGATATCGGCTTTTTCTTTGTAATACCAACGTGTAGTTGTTTCCAAATGCGACTGTTCTGTGAGTAGCTCCAGGCTTGGGCAAATACCCTTGCATTCCAACAGATCTACAAATGACAGTGTGCTGCGGTAATCAACGATACCGTCCTGCATACCATGTAAAAACAGCGCCGGGAAACTGTCCCTTTCATCGATAAGATGTTTTGGATTTGCCAGTTGAAAGGTAACCGATTCAGGTTCTCCTGCATAGGTACTCACCAATTTACTTTTGGGCATCAGGTCGAGATCCAATGGGCTGGCAATAGAGAAATAACCTTTCAGTAAATGCGGTTCAATGCCCAGATTTAGCAGACGATCATTATCATAGGCCAATAAAGCTGCCAAATGTCCGCCGGCAGAGGTTCCGCCGATAATAATTTTTTTATGGCTTTCGGAGCTGATGTCACAAATTTTCATTCCATGAACAATGGCCGAATCGATATCGGCCTGCATATCCTCATAACAGAATTTGGGGCTGAGTCGGTAAGCAGGCATAACCACAGTGTATCCATAAGAGGCAAGCATAGCCGCCAAAAAACGGTTCTGTTCCGGACTACCGGTACGCCACCCGCCTCCGTGGAAAAAGAAAATGACATCATTTGTTTTCCAAGTACTGTCCTGCGGTCGGCAGACAAGCATGTACTGTCTTTTATGAACGCCATAGCTTATTTCTTCAAATTCATAAGCCTTTATTTTCAATACTGCAAGTCTGAAAAAATGTCCCGGGAGTCTGACTGCCTCCCCAAATCGACCTTTTAGTCTTTCACGCGTATAATGAGAGCTGTCTTGCGCTGATAGGGCTATACTGATGTTAAAAAACAACAGGAAAATATTAAATAAAAATTTCATTGTTTTTACTTTTGGGGTACATCAGTGCTACCAAAAACCATGCCCATTGATTGAATACTTATTTAATTATTGAATAGTTTCCATTTTCCTCTATTTTAATCCAAGGTAATGTCTTCCAACGCTCAAAATGTAAAAATACCTTACTAAGTGAGTCCCAAAAGTTACGATAAACTTTAAATCCAGGGTTGGAATCAATAAACAGTTCAAGGTTGATTTGTCCAAAATGACAGGGGTAGATATGAACTGGGATCTGCAGCTGTCCCTGCTTTTTGGCATTCTCAGCTATGGAATATATTATATCCACAATTTCGTTGGAAAGTGCGATACAGCCTGTACTGGTGCAACTGCCATGAATAAAAATATCTGAACCCGGACTGATTTTATCTCCCAAGATACGGTCTGCCTCATTCGGATAATTAAGCTTTAGCCCTTTATAGAATTGGTTATCGGGATCAAAACTTTCAACAAAATAGAAACCCTCGGGTATCTGCAAGTCACCTTCCTTTCTTTTTGGTCCCAATTCTCCGGATTTACCACAAATTTCATAGGATTTCAAAAAACTGAAGCGATGTTCTTTCCTGGATTTTACCCATATTTCCAATTGCTGTTCTTTTTTGAATACCCTTATATAGGCTTCTGTTTTTTCTGAAATAGGAATGATACTGTCAGACCCGGTGACAGCAGAATTTGCCTGAATTATAGCTAAATTCAGAATAAGCAGCAAAAATAGTATTGGGATAAAAAGTTTCATGCATTTGAAAATGTCAGATAAAATTAACTATTTTTCTATAAAGTAGTAAGTGTTTTCTATCGTTCACAAAATAAAAACTTTGAGATCTAAATAATAATCGGCAGAATCATTAACTTGTAAAAATGTTAATAAACAAGTTTAATTTTATAAAAATAGATTTATGCGCAATTCTATACTTATTCTAATTTTATTCAACTTTACAAAGGTAATTTCTGCCCAAATTAGCGACATGGAACTGCTTTACGAAGCCGAAAGAAAGGCTTTTCACAGTGGGCAGCAGGTTCCTGCAATTCAGGCACTGAATAATTATAACCTCAGCTATCAGCGCATGTACTGGGAGATAAATCCGGCCATAAATTACATAAAAGGATATGTGAGCTCCCATTTTCAGCCCAATGCTGCCATGAGTCAGATAGAGTTTGACATGTCCAATCAACTGACAGTTGACAGTATCGTTTACCACAACACGCATCTCGGGTTTACACAAATTGCCGGAGATATTCTTCAGATCAATTTTCCCACTGCCGTTTCACAGCCCGATTCTCTATGTATTTATTATCAGGGTGTTCCCGGATTTACCGGATTTGGCTCTTTTGTGCAGTCAACGCATGATACTGTTCCGATCATCTGGACCCTTTCAGAACCTTATGGAGCCAAAGATTGGTGGCCCTGCAAACAGAATCTGCAGGACAAGGTGGATTCTATAGATGTTATTATTCGTTGCCCGCAGGGCAATCGCGCAGCAAGCAATGGTATTTTAGTTTCGGAAGCGGTAGCTGGTTCCGATAATATTTTTCATTGGAAACATCGGTATCCAATTGCCACTTATCTGATTTGTTTGGCCGTAACCAATTATAGTGTTTATTCAGATTTTGTACCTTTTGGAGGAGATACTGTAGAAGTCCTGAATTATGTATATCCCGAGGATCTGGCTTTGGCACAGAGTACCACGCCCAATATTATCGAGCAGATGCAATTGTACGATACACTTTTTGGACTCTATCCTTTTCACAGGGAAAAATACGGCCATGCACAGATGGGCTGGGGTGGCGGCATGGAACATCAGACCTTTACTTTTATGGGCGGTTGGAGTTATGAACTCATGGCACATGAGTTGGCGCATCAGTGGTTTGGCGACAAGGTGACCTGCGGCAGTTGGGAGGATATTTGGCTGAATGAAGGCTTTGCTACCTATCTTTCCGGTCTTTGTTACGAGCATCTCGATCCTGTCTGGTGGATGCCCTTCAAAGAAGGCCGCATTAATAATATTACAAGTCAACCCAACGGTTCGGTTTTTTGCAGCGACACGACTGATGTCGGACGGATTTTCAGCGGCAGGCTGACCTATGCCAAAGGCGGTATGATACTGCATACACTTCGTTGGTTAATGGGCGACAGCGCTTTTTATCAGGGCGTCAGGGATTATCTGAATGATGCTTCCATTGCCTATAATTTTGCCAAAACAACCCAATTTATAAGCCATATGGAACAGGCCTACGGACAGAGTCTTACCTGGTATTTCAGCGATTGGTATTATGGTGAAGGCTATCCGAGTTATCAGATCAGCTGGTCGCAGGACGGTTCGAATCAGGTAAGTCTGACAGTTAATCAGACGCAATCCCATAGTTCTGTACCGTTTTTCCAATTGCCGATTCCTATTCAGTTTAAAAATCAGACAACCGATACTATTGTCGTTTTTCAACACGATTTTTCAGGACAGAGCTTCACAGCAAACCTATCATTTCAAGTAGATTCTATCATTTTTGATCCTCAGCGTTGGATTATTTCAAAAGACAATGTGCTTTCAGGTATTAATGAAATGGCAGAAGTAGGCAGTATAAAAAACTATCCTAATCCCACTGCAGATGCTATCAATATCAGTTTTCCGGAACTTGGAGTGAAGGCAGTTGTACAGCTGACCGATGTTTATGGCCGCCTGATTATTTCTGAAGAAATCTACAGCACTGGAAACGTTTTCAGTCTTTCTGTCGATTATCTCGAAGAAGGTGTATATTTTTTGGTTATTAGTACCTCAAAAGAAAAAACCGCAACAAAGGTTGTTATTGCCAAATAATTAAAAACTAGATTTATAATTTACACGAAAACCAAAAGCCGATATCATTGTTCACATCGGCTTTTGATATTAATCTGTTTGCTTCCAACTGAATAAATCAAAAGCTTTTATTTTTCAATTTGTTTCGCCAACTCTTTTACATATTCAACTGAAACCTCAGCGGCCTCAGCTATATCTTCCAAACTGAATTTGGCTTTTTTGATAAGGGCCAAAATCATTTCTTTTTTGGCTTTTCTTTCACCACGTTTTTCACCGCGTTTTTCGCCGACTTCCTCACCTTTTTTAAAAATATAGGTGTCTTCTATTTTAATTTCTATTGGCATAATCTTATCAAGAATTAGTTTAAAAGATTCACTCAAGTTACGCAATTTCGCAAGAACTTCAAACTGACTAACAAATTTATCTAATGAAAAAGTTTCATTTGTAACAGATTGGGCTTTGTGAAGTACCTTTTCAATAACAGTTTCAGGGGAATTACTTTCAAAGTTTGCCAAAATTGTCAACAGCAATTCTTCAGGTTTATCAGAATCTAAAAATGTTTTATAAGAAATATTCTGAATACTGAAAAGATGATAGGAAAATCTGTTATTTCCGTCTTCGTAGAGATTTTTCATTTGGGAATAGCCTTCTCCTATGTATATAACGATCTGCACAATCCTGATTTTGAATTTTCTAAGCATTAGCGCATGGTATTCACACATCCTGTACAACATCTCTGCATCATCTGCTCTTTGAATTTCAATATGCAGAAGAAAAACCTCATCTGAATCGGGTGCATGAACTTTTTTTAAAAAATCAGGAAAGCGTTCTATTGTCCTATGAATTTCCCAATTAACATCCGCGACCTTTAAAGGTCTGAAATGCAGTACCTGCTCACTCAGCGATAGGTACATTGCCTCTATATTCTCTTTAAATATTTTATCGTAATGCTTTGCCATGGAATTCTGGGGTTAAAGACCACGAATATAATTCAAAAAAAGGAGATTGTCAAGACGTAAAAACAAATTATTTGAATCTTTTTGTTTTTTCACTACGGCCAATAAACAAAAACTGCCGACATCCTTCCCGGACATCGGCAGTTTTTTTATTATATCTTGAGACGTTATTGTAAAGACTTTTTTTAATACGTCTTTACAGCATACTCTTCACCGCATCAATTGCCTGTTGCAATCCCTCCGGATTTTTCCCACCCGCAGTAGCGAAGAAAGGCTGACCGCCGCCACCGCCATTAATGGCTTTGGAAGCCTCACGGATGAGCTGTCCGGCATTGATGCCTTTGGCTTCCGACAATTCGCGGGTGAGATGGATGGTGAGTACTGCTTTGTCGGGACCGTCCGAGGCACCCAGCACCACCACAGCATTCGGATGAAGCTGTGTCAGTTCGCTGCAAAGCTGTTTGGTCGCATCTTTATCAGAAACAGCGATTACGGCACCTATAAATAGAATTTCGCCCATTTGCACTGCATTTTTCAACAGATTGTCTTTCTCGCCCTGTGCTTGTTTCAGAATCAGTTCCTCGATAGTTTTCTGCTGTTTTTTCTGCTCTTCGAGCATATTGTCCAATGCCTTCAGCAAATCTTTAGGATTGTTGAATCGGGCACGAACTTCAGACAGTTCAAAACTTTCAACTCGCGACAGTTCCTCGGCTGCATCAGCTGTAACAGCCACAATGCGGCGTACTCCGGCAGCGATAGAAGTCTCTTCCTTTATTTTTAACAATCCGATGGAACCGGTGTTTTTTACATGACAACCGCCGCAAAGTTCCTTGGAATATGAATCATCGAAAGTGATAACACGTACAGAATCGCCGTATTTCTCTCCAAAAAGCATCATCGCGCCTGATTTTTTCGCTTCCTCAATCGGCAAATGACGCTGTTCCTTCAGTGCTATATTTTCACGGATTTTTTTGTTCACAATGCGTTCTACTGCATCAATTTCCTCCTGAGTCATTTTGGCAAAATGCGAGAAGTCGAAACGCAAAAACTCATCATTGACCAAGGAACCTTTTTGCTGCACATGTGTGCCCAAAACTTGACGCAATGCCGCATGCAGCAAGTGTGTAGCTGAGTGGTTGTTCTCTGTCAGACGGCGTTTTGAAGCATCTACAACTACTTTTACACTACTGTCGGGATTTGCCGGAAGGGCAACACTGACACTGATGACCAGGTCATTCTCCTTTCGGGTGTCAACAATTTCGATTTTCTCCTGGCCGAACCAGGCAAAGCCGCTGTCGCCAATCTGTCCGCCACCTTCAGGATAGAAAGGAGTCTCTTCCAATACAAGGTGATAATAAGTCGTTTTCTTCTCCACTACCTTTCGGTAGCGCAGCAGTCGGGTGGTATTGTCCAATTGGTCGTAACCGACAAAGCCTGTTGGATTGCCCGGAGCAACTTCTACCCAGTTTCCGGTTTCTTTTTCGGCATCTTCTTTTGAACGTCTTTTCTGTTCTGAAAGAGCAGTTTCAAAACCACGCTCATCCACCTCAAAGCCTTTTTCTTTTCCAATGAGCATCGTCAGGTCAATCGGAAAACCGAAGGTATCGTACAATTCAAAAGCGACGCGGCCGTCAAGGGTTTTGCCCGGAGTGGCCACCTCATCCAAACGGCGAAGACCATTGGCCAGTGTTTTTAAAAAGGATTCTTCTTCACTTCTGATTACCTGAGCAATGAAGTTTTCCTGCGCTTTTACTTCCGGGAAGACGCCATCGAACATTTCGGCCACGATAGGCAGCAATTTGTACATCAAAGGTTCTTTGATCCCCAAAAAACTGAAATAGTAACGCACAGCACGGCGCAATACCCGGCGAACCACATAACCGGCACCGTTACTTGAAGGCAACTGACCGTCGCCAATCACCAATGTTACGGCACGAATATGGTCGGCAATAACGCGCATAGCGATATCGCTTTTTGCATCCCGCTCATAGCTGCCATTATATTTCATGCCCGAAGCCTCCTCCAAAAAGCGGATGATAGGACTGAAAGCATCGGTATCATAAGTGTATTTTACTCCCTGAATGACCATGCAAAGGCGCTCGAGGCCCATACCGGTATCCACATGTTTATCCGAAAGTTCTTTCAGAACAGTCACTTCCGTATGTTTTTCATTTCTGGCTTTTTTGAAATCGGAGCTGTCGCGGGGGCCTTCGTAGGCTCTTTCCCATTCTACCAAAGCTTTAGAACCGCCTTTTTCTTCGTTCCAGCTGCGCTCGAACTGCATGAATACGTTGTTCCAAATCTCAATCACCATCGGGTGGTCTTTGTTGACTAATTCCTCACCGGCCAAGGCAGCCCGGTCAGAATCGGGACGCAGATCCACATGTATTTCGGAGCAGGGACCGCAGGGGCCGGTATCACCCATTTCCCAGAAATTGTCTTTTTTGTTCCCGTAAACGATGCGTTCTTTGGGCAGGTAATTGAGCCAAAGTTCATAAGCTTCCTGATCGGCTGCCAGATTTTCCTTGGGGTCACCCTCGAAAACAGTAGCATAAATGCGGTCTTTGGAAATACCGTAAACCTGGGTCAGAAGCTCAAAGGACCATTCAATTGCTTCTTTTTTGAAATAATCGCCAAAGGACCAGTTGCCCAACATCTCAAACATAGTATGGTGCGTACCGTCCATGCCCACATCCTCCAAGTCATTGTGTTTGCCGGATACGCGCAGACATTTCTGAGTATCGGCTATGCGGGAAAAGGGGGCAGCTCTGTTGCCCAAAAAATAATCTTTGAACTGCGCCATCCCTGAGTTGATAAACATCAGGGTTGGGTCATTCTGATTGACAATGGGAGCCGAAGCCACTATTTCATGGCCTTTTGATTTGAAAAAATCGAGGTATTGCTGGCGTATTTCCTTGACGGTTTTCATATAGTATTTTATGGATTGTCAGAAGTCAGATTATCAGAAATAAGACAATCTTATGTCTAATGTCATTTTAGCATAATTGCCGCAAATATAGCAGTTTTTTGCTGATTTTAATATTTGCCCGATAATATGCAATCCGAATTTTATTAATTCAAACCTACTTTGTTGACAAATTGACATCTTTTCCAGCATCCCTTGCTTCTTTAACCATTTGCTGAACTTCCGTTGGTAAAATGGAAAGGGGGTGATCATACCGTCAACCAAAACAAAATCATTGAAAGGATTATTCCCAGATATTCTTTTTGTTGAAAACTCAGTGTCAAAATAATTCAAATTCAGCAGGTCTCTTATCAGTTTTGACTTTTGACCGCTAGTGGATTTATTTTGTACCAAAAAAATCATTCATTTCATCAATCGAAATATAAGGTTCGTTGGACTTGTCGAATAAAAAATTGATAGTTCCCAAAGCATGAATAATTGCGGCAGCCCAGATTTCCGGTTTTCCGCTCACAAAAGGAACATCGCGTTTCCTGCCCAATTTATCCAGCAGTTTAGTGCTGAGTCCTAAATATTTTTTATTCAGAAATCCTGTGTTAACTGCAGTATTACCTGCTTGCGTTCAAGTATTTTTTGCTTGTCCATGGTATTATTAGTTTAAAGAAATAACAAGTTTTATCAATATCAAAATTTACTCAATCACCATAATTTCAGTTTTGTCTTTCCATCTCTCAAACCAAAGTACAAACGCTTCATTACTCAAATCAAAGTTGTCCATACTTATTTCAACATCCGGATATCCGCCATCAACAACATTTTTTGTTGCAATATGGTATTTATCGGCAACGGAATCAAAGCTGATCCAATAATAATTGGATTCAATATAACCCTGATATTCTTCCGATAAATGGAAACCCTCTTTTGCCAGATTTCAGTGCATCAAGAAAGGGTCTTTGGCTATTTTCCGACATTTAATATTCTGTATATTAATGGTGTAAAATAAAAATTGAATACTTAAATGGAATTTTCCGGAACCAAACTCAGTTATAAATGAAAAATTAGGTTAGAATAGTTTTTTTAAAAAATAATACAGAGCACACTAAAAATGTAAAGGTTTTGAGTTCTCCTTTTAAATTTGACTTAATAACCCAAATTAATCTTTTCAAAGTCCCAAATGTAAAATATTCGTAAAATATATTTAAAAGAAATGATAACTTAAGTTCATAGTTTGATTATTTTTAGCATTAATATTTGTTTAACTACACAAAATCAATTTACATATTAAAAAAATTATAACAAATGAAAACTCGTTCTAAACTCTTTGTTTTGGCTTCAATGATTTTTGCAGTAATTTCCTGCACTACAGACAAAGCATCTAAATCTGCATCTATTGCTGATGTTGCTAATGAAACCCGCAGTATAAAAGGCACTCAAGGTTTTGGCAACAAATTCATGAGTGACAACACTTATATCGTTCTGAAATTGGATGGTTCATTCGAAGCTTCATTCGAAGCTGATGAAGTTGTAATCGGCAATTGGACTAAAGAAAACGATGGCAAAACTTTGAAATTGACCGGCGGTAAATCAAACGAAGGCAAAGGTCAGACTTTCGCTAAAGAATTTACAGTTATTGAGCACACAGATGATTTGATTTCTCTTGTTGACGCTGAAGGTAAAAAATTGGAACTGAAATCTGAATAATTGATTTTTTCAATTTAGACATACGGCGAGCCTTATTCAGACTCGCCTTTTTTTATTAATAAAAATCCTCATATGACTATTTATAAGCACTAAGCTTTTACAGAAATGGCAGAATGTCTAATATGAGAATTGATTAATACAAAACAAAAAGCTTGTTTTCTAGTTATTTGTAGTATCTTTGCAGGCTTTTTAGCATTCAGGTTTGTACCTGAAATTAATCAATATTATAGTATCGTATCTCTTATAGGCATCAGGAGTTTTCAAAATTTTATTGTGCCCGATTCACTCCGGGGAACTCCGTTTCTGAATAACTGATACAAATCAAAAGCCTGTTAACAGGCAGCTTGTTACACTTATATCATGGAAAATTTAGTAGCTATTGTTGGTAGGCCAAATGTCGGCAAATCAACATTTTTCAATCGCATGCTTGGCATGCGTCAGGCTATTGTGGATGACTCCAGTGGAGTTACCCGCGATCGTCAGTACGGGGTTGCCGAATGGAACGGTAAACGCTTTAATCTTGTTGACACCGGTGGTTTTATCGGTGATTCAGATGATGTTTTTGCGGCAGCAATCCGCAACCAAGTAAAAATCGCCATCGAACAGGCACAGGTTATCATCTTTATGGTGGATGTCATGACCGGCATCACAGACCTAGACCAACAGGTGGCCCGCCTGCTGCACAACAGCGGCAAACCGGTTTTGCTCGTTGTCAATAAAGTAGACAACAATGAGCGCCATATGATGATTCACGAATTTTGGGCACTTGGCTTCGACAATCTTTACGCTGTATGTTCTAATTCAGGCAGCGGTACCGGAGAAATTTTGGATGATTTGGTAAGCCACCTGCCGGGAATCACAGATGAATCAGACCGCCTCCCGCACTTTGCCATCATTGGCCGTCCAAATGCCGGAAAATCTTCTTTTATCAATCTGCTCATGGGCGAAGAGCGCAGTATTGTTACCGATATAGCAGGAACAACCCGCGACAGCGTCAATGCGCATTACAATAAATTCGGAAACGAATTTATTTTGGTCGATACCGCAGGTATCCGCCGCAAACGCAGTGTAAAGGAAGACCTTGAGTTCTACTCGGTACTGCGTGCACTTCGTGCAATCGAAGATGCCGATATTTGTCTGCTGATGCTTGATGCCACTCAGGGCCTCGAAACTCAGGACATGAACATCTTCCGCATTGCCATGAAAAGCAACAAAGGTGTCGTGATTTTGGTAAACAAATGGGACCTTGTCGAAAAAGATGAAAAGACCATGCTTAAATATGAGGCAGAAATGCGCGAGCGCCTCAAACCTAACAGTGATGTGCCGATTCTCTTTATTTCTGTTTTGGAAAAACAGCGTGTACTCCGTGCTGTAGAAGCTGCAATGCATGTTTATAAAAACCGCACAAAGAAAATTTCGACTTCAAAACTCAACGAATTTTTGAATGCGGCTATGGAAGCCTATCATCCGCCAGCTTATCGCGGTAAGATGATATCTATCAAATATACCATTCAGCTGCCGACACCTTATCCAGCATTTGTATTCTTCTGCAACAATCCAAAATATTTGGCCGAATCGTACAAAAATTATCTGGAGAATAAACTGCGCGAAACTTTCGACTTCAGCGGTGTTCCGATAAAACTCTTCTTTAGAGAGAAATAAAACTGTATTTGAAGATAAGTAACCAATCATAAATAATAACAACTTTGAATGAAGTCTTTTTCATACTGACATCGTTAGAAAGCCTCGCTGAAGGCACCACTTCAGCTGCGTTTTCTGCCTTGTCAGTCTAAAAAATCCTTTCATTTAAAATACATCATTATTTATGATTGGTTACTTATTTTCTCAAAAAGTAATGCAAACTAAGCGAAAATTCCACATAGGAGTTTTCGCTTTTCTTTTATCCCAAAATCTAGCGATGACTATGAATTGAATTGCTAACTTAAAAAAACACTAAAACTTATGAGCCGTAGGTTGCCTCAGTTTCATTGCAGCAGAAAATTTCAATACTCTTTAGTTTCCATTTTTATCTATTCCATTCTGTATTTACTCACGCTTCTCCGCCCTTGCCAATAATTTTCCTAATTTATCATCTAAAATTACAATTACCTTTCTCAGTCTGGGCGTATTCATCTCGTTGACAAAAGATTCTTTGATCGCCGTATAATGAGGGAAAGGTTCATTCAAAGGTTTAGACAACCTGCGGATCATTAGTCCGTCGGAGGGATAATCTCCACTTTTTTCGTGATAATAGGCAATAAAAATATTGGCCGTATCGGGTATACTTATATTTGGGTCAAGCTGTAAATCTCTGTTAAGAAAAATGCCGCTTTTTGCAGTTTTAAGTGTATTAGCACTAGTGTCATAGCTCAGGTAAACCGGACAAAAGCTGAATGAATCCAAAAAAGCATTGGCCATAGTGGTATTAATGGCATCTTTGCGATTAATTGTTTCATCCAGAATGCCTTGAATCCGCTTCCTTTTGCCGGGTTTCAGATTTGGATTTGACAGCTCTCTTTGCAGGGATTTAATTTTAATATGATTGGTTTTTAGGCGAACGACCAATATACCGCCATATTTCATCTCCTTCACAGCCAAAAAAGCTTCCTCACGATTTGCCTTATCGTTGAAAGTTGGCTGAGCTGCAGCAAAATGGCATAAAGCCAACAGAAATATTATATATATATTTTGTTTTATAATAATGCGCATAATCTTTTACTTTTATAATAATTCCCAAAGGTACAATTAAGAATAGATTTATTCCTAAAGTTTCTGCAATGCTTAATCTTCCAAAAAACGGATATTCCGCATCAAACCTTCATACTTTGTTCTTTTGACGGCGGATTTCTGAAAAACAGTTTTGAATACCTCCTCTGTCATTTCGAACCAATCTTTTTTACTCAGTTCCATCAATCCGGGTTTAGGTTCAAATGCCGGTTCATTGTGTGATTTCGAAAATCTGTTCCATGGACATACATCCTGACAGATATCGCAGCCGAAGGCCCAGTTTTCAAATTGGCCCTGCATTTCCAAAGGTAAAGCGCCCCGAAGTTCTATGGTAAAATAGGAGATGCATTTTGAGCCATCCATCAGATAACCATTTTCCGAGATTGCATCTGTAGGACAGGCATCAATGCATCTTCTGCAGGTTCCGCAATGATCTTTTATGGGGGCATCATAAACAAATTCTACATCCAGAATCAGCTCGGCCAGAAAGAAAAAAGAACCCTTTTTGGGTGTTATCAGTAAAGTATTTTTGCCTATCCAGCCAAGTCCGCTGCGCTTTGCCCAATCTCTTTCCAGTATTGGTGCGGAGTCAGTAAAACAACGGCCATTAATGGCCCCCACTTTTTGACTGAGTTTTTCAAGCAGGGTCTTGAGTTTTGATTTCAAAACATCGTGATAATCTTCTCCAAAAGCATATTTGGCCAGTTTTGGCGCTTCGGGGTCAAGTTGTTTTTGAGAGGGAAAATAATTGAACATCAGTGTTACAACCGATTTTGCACCTTCCACCAGTTTCCTGGGATCTATGCGCTTTTCGAAATGATTTTCCATGTAGGACATCTGACCCTGATAACCCTTGTTCAGCCATGTTTCCAAGCGGCGGGCCTCCTCTGTCAATTCTTCAGCTTTGGCAATTGCTACCTGTTCGAAACCCAAAGATCGGGCTTCACTGTGAAGAAATGATGTGAGTTCCTGTTTGTTCATGTTCAATTTACTGTATTTAAGCTCAAAAATAACAAAAAGCCCCATTCCGAAAGAGAATGGAGCTTTTTATTAGTCGGGACTGTCAATAACAATACCGATTTCGAGCATATTTATTAGTTCAAAGCTGCACCGCAACCACCGCATTTGGTTGAACCTGCAGGACTTGAAACTCCGCAAAAACCACATTTGATTGGTGCTTTTTTCTTTTCCTCTTCAGCTGTTTTTTGATCTTCAGCTTTTTTAACATCTTCAGAAGCTTTTTTCTCATCATTCTTTTTGCCTTCAGCCATTTGAACTACATCGTTCAGGCGTTTTTCTGCTGATGACAGATTACTCATAAGAGAACTTACAACAGCAGCTGCATCTGAAGGGTTGCTTATTGAAGCATTGTCAAGTTTGCTTTTTGTTTCTCTAATTGCATCTTCGCCCATACGACTTGCATACCATGCTGCATCGCTGTCAGTTTTGTCATGTGAACTTTGAGCTGCTTTAGTTGCCATGTCGCGAATAGAGTTGATTTTAGCGTCAATGCTGTTAAGGTCGTTCACCCAAGTAGGAGAAGCGAGATTGTTGGCAGTTGTCATTGCAGCGATTTTTGATTTTTCTTCGCTCAATGATTTTGCAGCCTCCATTTGTTTGCTTGCATCATTTTTCAATGTCTCACAAGCAGATTTGAAAGCAGGATATTTAGCTGCAACTTCACTCAATCTTTGGATGTTGGCTTCAAAATTTTTCATTTCACCCTCTATTGTTCTTTTGCAGGAAACTGAGAAGAACAGTAAGCCCACAAGTGCGAGCAGGTAAGAATTTTTCATGTGACTAAAAGTTTTCAGAGTTTAGGAAAATAAGGTTTAAGGTTGGACATAGTTACCAAGTACAAATTCCAAGTACAAAGATAAAAATACAAATTCATTACTAAAAATACAAATTTTAAATTATTCATTAGTCATTTAAACACCTTTTTTGGCGATAATTGCATCATAGTGACAAGACCCCTTATTATTCAAATATGGTTTTTGTGATCTATCAAATAAAAATAACTTATATGTTAAGAATAACTACATTTTTACTGCTATCTCTGTTTTCACTTTCAGTCTTTGCCCAAAATGAAAATTGCAGTAAATTTTCGAATCGTTTATCCGATTACAACAACATTCTGCCAACAGAAAAGGTCTATATACATACCGACCAAAATTATTATGAACCCGGCGCCCAAATCTGGTTTAAAGCCTACTTGACTGATGCTGCCCTTGAAGCTACTAAAACCAGCGGACAGCTATTGGTAGAATTGAACGATGGAATTGGCAATAAGGTCAGTTCCCTGCTACTCGAAGTTAAAGACGGTGATGCCAATGGTGATTTCTATCTTACCAATGAAGCTATCGGTGGCATTTATACACTTCGAGCTTATACCGGTTGGCATAAAAACTTTGATGATAAACCGGTTTTTGAAAAAAAACTGACCGTACAGCGTTATATGCTGCCCAATCTGCTGATGACTCTCGATTTTATGAGCGAGCGCTATGGCCCGGGTGCAGAGGTTTCTGCAAAATTTAAAGTAAGGACTAAGGACGATCAGCCTTTGTCCAACAAAAAATTTGAATTCAGCGTTGAGCTGGCAGGAAAAAAACATACAACAGGTCAATTAAAAACCGATGCACAGGGTTTGGCTATCATCAATTTCCGACTTCCCGAAGATCTGAAAACTGCCGACGGTCTGCTAAATATAAGTATTGAGCAGGATGGCAGAACGGAATCTATCTCCCGTTCTGTGCCCATAATGACCCAAAAACTTGTGCTGCAGTTTATGCCGGAAGGCGGAGACCTGGTAGATGGTTTCAAAAATCGGGTAGCATTCAAAGCATTGGACGAATTCGGCAAACCGGTCGACCTGAAAGGCCGTGTAATCAACCAAAACGGACAGGAACTGGCAGTTTTCGGCAGCTATCATCAGGGTTTGGGCTCATTTTTCCTTTCTCCGAAAAAAGGAGAAAGCTACAAAGTTGAAATATTGGAGCCAAAAGGAATCAGCACGGTATATACTCTGCCAAAATCCTTACAATCAGCCGTAACGCTGCGTTTGGATGAGCAGAACAAA